>NZ_BAAADB010000021.1 GCF_039522025.1 Deinococcus depolymerans
ACAGGCGGGGTTCTGACAGACGAAACTCTCGAGTGGGAGCTCTTTTGACACGTCCGGGGATAGGCCCCGGACGCTCCCATTTCAGTGGTGTCGGGCATAGTTCCAGCCAACTACCCTCTTTCCAGTGGGGAGACCTGACCGCCCTGACCGCCTGACAGAAATTATGAGAAAGCGTCCCCGGTAGGGGACACTTTCTGTTTGTGAAGACCGAAAATGCCACCGGGGACGCCTCACGACTCTACCAAGCCATCCTGCCTCATCTCCAGGGTGCCCTGTGGAACGACGTTCGCAACGCCCATACCCTCGCCTGGATGATCACGGGAATGCTGCTCTCAAGGCGCAGCACACCCTCTTTCTGGCTCCCTCACGTTCACTCCCGCGCAGCGTTCGCGCAGAGCAGCGAACGCCGCTTTCAGCGCTGGTTATGCAATAAGCACTTCAACCGAGCCTGCTCTACGGTCCGATCATCACTCGCGCACTCCGCGAGTGGGGCCAGGACACCCTGGTCCTCGCCCTGGATACCAGCGTCCTGTTCGAGAAATTCTGCCTCATCCGGGTATCCGTCCTGTTCCGTGGGCGGGCCGTTCCACTGGTGTCCCGGGTGCTCGGGCATTCCAGTGCACAGGTCGATACGGACGAATTGCTCCCGGTGCTCGCAGAGACCAAAGGTCTCCTAGACTTTGTGGGCATTCGTCAGGTCCGCCTGCTGGCGGACCGGGGTTTCTGCGATACCGACCTGATGGCATGGCTCCAGCACTGCGGATGGACTTACCGCATCCGTATCAAATCCACCCTGATCCTCAGCACGCCAGACGGGCAGCGCCTCTGCAAGATCAGCGACGTGAAACTCCAACCGAGGGAAACGGCGTGCTTCCACCATGTGCGTCTGACCGGACGGCAATTCGGGCCGGTGCACGTCGTTCTAGGTCGTCCATCAGACGACCCGGAGCAATGGCAGGTGGTGAGCAACGAGCCCACCAGCGTGGAAACCTTTGGCGAGTACGGCGAGCGCTTCCAGATCGAGGAAGGGTTCCTAGACGAGAAAAGCGGCCTGTTCGAGCTGGAAGCGTCCAAGCTGCGGGATGTGAACAGCCTGGAACGGCTGGTCATGGTGATCTCGGTGGCGATGTTGGTGCTGGTGTCCGAAGCGCTGGACGTGGTGGAGCGTGGGGATCGACGCGTCGTCGATCCCCACTGGCAGCGCGGATTGAGCTACCTGAAGATTGGGCACAAAGCGATGAGCTACGCGCTGAGTCGAGGTCAGAGGTTCTTCAGAACCCTGAGATTGCATGGTGGCCCGGACCCCGAGCCACCGAAACCCAGAAAGCGTGGCCAGCCGTCCTCGTTGGAAGCACTCAAGAACGGCTGGCACGTCAGTTTTCACTTCATCTCATAAAATCTGTCAGGCCGTCAGGTGGGGAGACTGGGAGTGATTCGAGGTCTCTATTCAACACTGTCCAGATTCTGGGGAGCAGACCACACACTCCGGTCCCCCTGCACGAGGCGGAAGTCCGGCAGAATCACGCCCCCGGGCACCGGCACGAGGTCCACCTCGCGTTCGAGCGTCCAGGGCGTGTCGAGTTTCGCGAATCGCTCTGCGCATCCGCTCTCCAGAGTTCCCCACGCCTGTGGGGATGGCCCGTGGGACAGCATGGACAGAAACATAACCACCCGGAGTTCCCCACGCCGCTGCATGGCGACTCCTTGAAAGTGCCGGGAATGCGGCGTGTCGGCACTTTCTGGCGGAGAGCCATACGGCCGGGGATGTGGTTCAGGGAGAGCCCCGGCGTGCCCTGTGAGGCGAAAAAGGGGAAGTGCCAGTGCCGAGCATCAGACTGGCCTTTCCCGGTCAAGCGCACTGTCCTGGGGTCGCGGCGCCTGGAACCGGTGAGCCGCAGGAGGTCACAGTGGTCGCCGACCACGAACTTGAGGACCGAATAGAATGGATGGGTGACGACCCTGACTTCCCCCACGGTGCTGGATCAGCTCAAAGCGCTGGCGCAGGATACCCGCTATGAACTCGTGCGGCATCTGGCCCAGGGTGAACGTTGTGTCTGCGACCTGGAAGCCCTGCTGGATCTTCCGCAGTCCAAGGTGTCCTATCACCTGAGTCTGCTCAAGGAAGCGGGGCTGGTGACTGCGGAACAGCGCGGCAAGAATATGTACTACACCTTGAAGACCGGTCCGTTGTTTCTGCTGGGTGGGCAGCTCCTCGCTGATCTCTTTTCAGATCATCCGCACCTGACACATCAAGTCAAATCGGTGTGTTAGCGTCAGCGTATGATCCGCGTCCTGATTCTCTGCACGCACAACTCGGCCCGGTCCCAGATGGCCGAAGCCCTCACCCGGGATGCTGCCCGGCGCCTCGGCGTCGATCTGGACGTGCATTCCGCCGGCACGGAAGCCACCCGCGTCAAGGACGACGCGAAAACCGTCATGGCTGAACTCGGCCTGGACCTGAGCACGCACACCAGCAAGACCCTCTGGGACGTCCCGGACGCCCAGAACTTCGATTACGTGGTGACCGTGTGCGACAGTGCCGCCGAAGCGTGCCCCGCGTACCCCGGCAAGACCACCCGGCGGCACTACCCCTTCGTGGATCCCTCGGGCGGCAGCCTCGACCGCTGGCGCGCCGTGCGTGACCAGCAGAAGGCGCAGTTCGGGGCGTTCGTGCAGGCGCTGAAGGACGGCCGGGACGTGCCGGCCACGTACGAGGACAGCCCCGCCGTCCCGGTGGCCTGAGGTGGGCGTTCCCCTCTCCCGGGCGGTCACTGCAGAAGGGCTGGGCACCTTCGCCCTGGTGTTCTTCGGCCCTGGCGCGGCTGTCGTGCAGGCCCAGACCGGTGCCCTGGGTCACCTCGGGGTCGCGGCCGTCTTCGGCCTGACCGTCACGGCCGTGATCGCCGCACTGGCCCCCATCAGTGGCGCTCATATCAACCCGGCCGCGACGTTTGCGCTGACGCTCGCCGGTCAGTTCCCGAGAGCGCGCGTGCTGCCGTATGTCGCTGCTCAATTGCTCGGTGCGTCCCTGGCGGCCTTCACGCTGCTGGCCCTGTTCGACCTGAAGGGCAACCTGGGCGTCACCCTGCCGGCCGGGAGCGTGACGCAGGCGTTCGTGCTTGAAGTGATCCTGACCTTCTTCCTGCTTCTGGTGGCGCTGCGTTCCGGGTTGCCGTGGGTGGTCGGCGGTGTCGTCGCGCTGGAGGCCGCGATGGGTGGTCCGATCACCGGGGCGAGCATGAACCCCGCGCGTTCCTTCGGCCCGGCGCTGGCCAGCGGCATCTGGACGGCCCACTGGCTGTACTGGGTCGCGCCCCTGCTGGGTGCGGCGCTCGCGGTTGCCGTCAATCACCTGCTCGCGCCCACGGCCCCGGTCAAACCTCAGCCGCAGCAGGCGCAGGAATTCGTGCCTGAAGGAGATCCGGCGTGAAGATCGCGGTCTTTGGCGACGTGCACGGCAACCGCTTCGCGCTTGAGGCGGTCGCCAGGGACATCGAGGCGCATCAGCCGGACGTCTGGGTGAACCTGGGGGATCAGCTGTTCGGCGGCGCCGATCCAGCCGGCGCGTGGCACCTCCAGCAGCAGCTCAGGGCGCAGCACGGGGTTCTGGAGGTGCGGGGCAACACGGACGAACGCCTCGGCCAGCCTCTGACCGAAACGACTGAGAAACGCGAGATGCTCGCGTGGCTGCACGCTCAGCTCCCTGAAGGGGCAGGCGCGTCCGTCGCGGCCCTGCCGACCAGTGTCACTCTGACGGGCGGGGAGGTGCTCGCGGCGCACGGCACGCCAGACTCCGCGTGGACGTACCTCCTGCGTGACGGGAAGGCCTGGGCCAGTGACGACCTCGTGCAGGAACGCCTGGGTGACACTGGGAACGCCCGCGTGGTGATCGTGGGGCACTCGCACCTGGAGCACGTGCGCCAGATCGGTTCCCTGACGGTCGTCAACGCCGGCGCGGTGTCACGGCAGAAAGACGGCTCCCCGCTGGCGCGCTGGGTGCTGCTCGAGGGCGGGGACGGGATCTGGACGGTGACGTTCCGGCGAGTGCCGTACGACACCGAGTCGGCCGCCCGGTGGGCCGAGAAGCACGCGTATCAGGGCGCGAGGGAAGCGGCGCAGCTGCGCGCCGGGAAGATCTCGAAATGAAACGCTACGACGTGGTCATCGTGGGGGCGGCCCCGCCGGGCTGACCGCCGCGATCCACACCGGCCGCGCCAGGGCCGTGCCACCGCCCACGCTGCCTGCGGCTTCACGGGTGAGGGTGTCTGCACCTGCGACGTCCAGGAACGCCTGGGACTCTGGCAGCCCACCACCAGCCACCACATGAAGATCCTCGTCGGGGCCGGTCCCGTCACCACCGAGAAACGCAGCAGGTGGACGTACCGCACCCTCAGCGACCAGGGCCTGCACCTCGCGCGCTCCGCTCGCCCGACCGACGCCGGACCGCCCGACCCCACCCGTGACCGTGCCGCTGCCGGTCTCCACCTCCTCCTGCCTGACCTGCTGATCATTTCCCCTTCTGCACCGAAGGGCGTCGATAAGGAGATCCGTTATGACCCGAACCCTGCCGCTGCCCACCCTGCCGCTGCCCATTCCCGGCCTCAGCGAGTGCACCACCACGGGCGCCCTGATCACTGCCCTGCGCACCCTGCCGCAGCGACCCTTGCAATTCCACCTGCACGGGCAAGTGCTCGTCCCGGCCGGCTATCACGTCACCGAGGTCAAGGCCGTCACCATCGAAGCGATGGACTGCGGCGGGACGGCCAACGCCTGGCGGGAGACCGTCATTCAGCTCATGGACGGCAGTGCCGAGGAAGCGAAGGCCGGCTTCATGACCAACCGCAAGTTCCTGGCCATCTACGACCGCGTCGTCAAGCACATCCCCGTGCGCGACGAGGCCGAAGTGCGCTTTGAATACGGCAGTACCAGCGCTCCTGCCCTGCAGTACCACGTCACCCACATCGACATTCAACCCGACGCGATCACCGTTCACCTGCGCACACCGGGCGTCCGGTGCAAGGCGGGAGACGCCTGCGGCCTCCCCGCCGGTGCGGCCGGTGCGGCCGGTGACAGCTGTGAGCCTGCCTCCGGCTGCTGCGCCCAGGCACCCGTCACCCTCGGTTGATGAGCTTCAGGGCAGTGTCCACGGGGACGCGTGGACACTGCCCGTCTTCCGTGTGGGCTGTGAACGGTTCCGGCCGCCCCTGCGTTGGCGGCCGGAACTGGGGGTTCAGGCGGGGGTCAGCGGACCGTGAAGGCGAAGGGCACTTCGACCGTGGTGGCCTTGCGGTCGGGGGCGCTCACGACGACGTTCAGGGTGCCGGTCACGTCGGTTCCCGCGGTGGGTTTCTGCGTGAAGACGAGTTCCACGCAGCCCTGCGCGCGGAAGGCGTTGTACATCCGATCGAAGAACCCGTCGAGTGCGGCGGCGTCGCTTGCCTTCTGAAACAGGCCGCCAGTGGCGGTGGTGATGTCCTCAAGGGCGCTGAAGTCGAGGGTGTTCTGCGCGTCCAGCCCGATGGCGTACACCTTGGTGCCGTTGGCGCGGGCGGTGTTAATCGCTTCCTGGTACTGGTTGACGTAAGCGTTGTCTTCTCCGTCGGTGAGGATCAGCACGGAGCCGTTGCTGCCGCCTGTTCGTTTGACGAGCGTACTGGCGTCCACGATGGCGCCGTACAGCGGCGTCGTCCCGCGCGCGAACGTGGCCCGGTCAACGCCGCTGTTCAGGAGTGCCTGGTCCGCCGTGAAGTCCTGCCACAGGTAGGACACCCTGAGGCCGGCGTTGGGGGGCGTGCTGGCATCGAAGGACGCGACGGCGGCGCGGTCCTGACTGCTCATGCGGGCGATGAACCGTTTGGCCGCCTGACTGCGGAGTTTGTTCGGGTCAGTGGTGGTCATGCTGCCGGTGCTGTCGAGGCTGATGGCGGCGGTGATGGTGTCCTGCACCTGCACCTGTCCGCAGACGCGGGCCGTGGCGGTTCCGGCGCTGATGGTCTTGACGGCGGCGCTGTCGAGTTTGCCGTTCGTGACGATGCTGGTGTTGTTCAGGGGCGTGAAGCCGACCTGGTAGGTGGTGGCGTTGACGACCCGGACGCCGTTGACGGTGCCGGTGGTGGCTGCCGGTGTCGTGGGGGCCAGCTCGCGGGTGCATGAGGCGAGGAGGCCGGTGGTGAGGAGCAGGCTGGTCAGCAGCACTTTGTTCATGGGTGTTCTCCTTGGGCGGTGAAGTGAAGCCGCGTTCAGATCGCGGGGCCCTGTGAGGAAAATATTTGCAAGAGGTCTGTATTCAGATAAAAAAGCAAGTCCATATCGGAAGAACAGGGGAAACGGGTCTGTGCCTGTTTCTTCAGCCACCGAAGGGAGGCCAGAGTGCGACCTTCATGCCCAGCCTCTCCGCTCGCCTGCGCAGGCCCCCGCGTCAGCTCTACCCCGGTGGAACTGGCCATGCAGGCCGTTCCACCGGGGTCCGTCTGATACGGATTCCGTTTGTTTCGCCGACAATCCGGAACTTCACCGGATTGCCGACTCCACGTCCGGAACCCGCCCAGCTCCCACTCTGCGGAGCAGCTCTCCGAGTCGCTTCGCTCGGACCCAGCGGGCTTTGCAGCCCATTCAATCGGAGTCCGTATTACTCCTGCTCTGCCCCGTCCAGCCTGCGCTCGCGGTGGAGGTGCTGCGGGCGCAGGCTGCCCTGCTGCGCCGTGGTGAAGCTCCACGCATGCAACTGTCCATTCACGGTCACGGCCGCCTGCACGGTGGCCCCCGCCGGGAGGGGCGTGCGCGGGATCACGATCACGGCGCCCTGCCCTTTCAGGATGCGCCGCCCCGTCTCCTGCGCGCTGACCGGACCGCCCGTGTAGTTCCCGGCCGGGTCGGTGGTGTTCACGTACTGGGTGCTGCCGTACGCGCAGGCTGGAACGGCCTTGCCGCCCACCTGCACGCTCGGGAGGGTCGCCGTGGTCTCGGTGCCTGGGGTGGTCATCACGAACAGGGGCAGGCCCGTCGTGCCGGTGAAGCCCGCGCAGGGGGTCAGTGGGTCCGGCCACTCTCCACCGCTGTAACTCAGCAGGTCCGTCACGGCGCCGTCGCCGGGGTACTGGACGGTCTGGGCGCTGTTGCCGGGGCGGTCGCTGACCGTGACGGCGCCGCCTGCCGGAAAGTACCCGCCGGGCAGCGGCGTGGTGCGGACGTACAGGCCGACGGCGCTGCTGCGCAGGTTCCGGTCCAGCATGCCCATGCCGTGAAACGGCGCGCCGATGAGAACGTCGACGACGTCCGTGTTCCGGCGCAGTTCATCCAGGGTCGGCGCGTACCACATCACGTTGCTCTGCTCCGCGCAGGCCCGGCCCTCCGGGGTCGCGTGCGGCAGGGACAGGTCCTCGGTGTGGCCGCGGGTGTTGTTGTGCACCGCGTACCGGCCGTGCAGCCAGCAGTTCATGCTGCCCGGCACGTCGAACGGCACGCCGGGCAGGTGGGCGCTGCGGCGCAGGTCGTTCAGCCGACGCTGCTCCCGGT
The DNA here is from genome assembly GCF_039522025.1 of Deinococcus depolymerans. Classification (NCBI taxonomy): domain Bacteria; kingdom Thermotogati; phylum Deinococcota; class Deinococci; order Deinococcales; family Deinococcaceae; genus Deinococcus; species Deinococcus depolymerans. Next base: position 7,516 of record NZ_BAAADB010000021.1, read on the forward strand.
CGATCACGTCGCCCACCTCGACCGGCAGGCGCACGCTGCGGGTCAGGGTGCCGTCCGTGACGGTCAGCGCGACCGGCACGTACCCCTGCAGCGGAAGGTCTCCTCTGGCCTGCAGGCGGACGTCCACCTGTTCCCCGGCGCTCGTGACCGACGCACTCAGGCCCGGCAGGGGGCTCTGGACGGTCAGCGTGACGGGCGCCGCATGCCCGCCGGTCCGGGAGAGGCGGAGCGTCACGGTCGAGTCCGTGCCGGGCCACACGCGGGTGGGCGCAGGAGCCTGCAGGCTGAAATCCGGCTTGGGCGGGCCGGCCAGCTCTTGACAGGCGGTGAGCAGGAGCAGCGTCAGGAGCAGTGGGCGCCTAGTCATGGGGGACCTCGGTGGGGGGGAGCATGGCGCGGCTCAGGTCTTGGTGACCCGTGACGTGCAGGATGGGCGGCGTCTCGTGCACCAGCGTGCCGGTCAGGTGGACGTACCCTTCGCGGAGTTCCGGGGCGCGCAGCAGGTAGGTGTGGCGGTCCGGGGTGACGGCCAGCAGGTCGGCCCCCACGCGCTGGATGCGGGCCGTGACGCTGAGTGAGGTGCCCAGTGGCGCCGTCGGGGAGGTGCGCGGCTGCCGGCGGGGATCGCCGGGCAGGCGGGCATTGTGGACGATCAGGCGGGGCGCGGGGCCGTTCCAGAGCTGACCCCAGACGTCCAGGCGGGTGCCGTGCCGGGGACTCCAGTCGAACGGTTCTCCGGAAAGCTCGAGGTGCGAGCCGGCGTCGTGCAGGGTGGCGCCGGTCACGCTGCGGCTGTAGATGCCGGTCACGAGGACCAGCGTGCCGTCCGGAACGCCGGGCAACTCATGGAGTGGCAGGGTCCGGTAGGTCATGGGGCTGCCTGGACGGCCGGACAGGTGGACGCGGCGGGCGTGGTTGCCGTGGAGGGCGCTGTGCAGGTCGGTTCGGTCATGCGGGGTTCACGCCCTGACGGTAGGGCGTCCATGTGCAGATTCAGACCCGATTGCAAGTCCAGTGATGCCCGGTCCCGGGGCCGGCCCCCGACTGGCAGTGCCGGTCCCCCCGCCGGTCTCCGGGCGGGTTTCCCGGGGCGTCACGCATGCAGGTGCGGGGGCCGCCGGTCCATTCACCCGGCCGCCCCCCGCGGAGGCCCTCATGAAGACGCTGCACATCATCCTGATTCTGTCTGGCCTGACCACACAGGCCCACGCCCGCGACGAGGGCGGGGTGGTGCCGGTGCCCGGCTTCCAGTTCACCCTCACCCAGGCGCCGGCGTGCCCCCCTGATCCCCCGGGTGAAGTTCCCGTGCTCAGGTGAGCCCCGGCCCGACCCGCGCAGACGCCATCATGATCTCCTCATGGGTGATTTTCAGCAGTATCTCGACGCGTACGCGCTGTTCCTCGCCGGGCAGTACCAGGCGGCCCTGGACCTCCTGGACGCCCGGCCGATCGTGGACGCCCTGCATCACGCCCGGCAGCGGGCCTACGCCCTGCACTACCTGGGGCGCGTGGAGGAGGCGTACGCCGGGATCGAACAGGCCGCCCACATCGCCGAGACGGAACGCCCGGTCCAGCGGAGCGCGGTCTACATCGACTGGGCCGTCATGCTGATGCGCGACCAGCGTTTCGAGGAGGGCTTCCGGCTCTACCATCAGGCGCTCGCCCACGCCACCGAACCCGAGGAGCGCGCCACGACCCTCTACAACCTCGGCTGGACGTACCTGCGCCGCGGACACCTCGACCACGCCCTCGACGCGCTGCACGAGGGCTACGCCCTGACGCGCGGCAGCCGTCAGGAACGCCTGCGCTGGCGCGGCCACCTGTTCCGCTGCGCCCTGGCCCTGCACGCCCGCGCGTGCGGCCAGTTTGACCTCGCGCTCGGGCGCGCCCGGCAGGCCACCCGACTCGCCGGGAACGACCGGGCCGGCGTGTACGCCTGGAACGTCCTGGCCGGCACCCTGCGTCTCACCGGGCAGACCGGCGCCGCCCGCGAGGCCCAGCAGCGCGCCCTGAGCCTCGCCGGAGACGGCGCCGCTCACGATGCTGAGGCCCTCTACCTGGCCCTGATCGACCTCGGCGGCCCGGACGCCGGGGCGGCCCGCGAGACCCTGCGGCGCCTCGCGCCACGCACCGCTCCCTACGATGCCTGGCGCGCCCGCCTGCACCTCGCCCAGGCGGACCTGCACGCCGGCCGGCCCGACGGGGCCCTGCAGGTGCTCCGCGCGGTCACCGACGCGAATGAACCCTACGTCCTGCTCGACGAGGCGCCCGCCCTGACCGACCTGTACGCCTGCGGACGGACCGCCGGTCTGATCCTCCCGGCACCCGCGGCGCGGCAACCGGCGGCGCTGCACGTCATCTCACGCGGCGCGCCCGGCCTGCACCTGTGCGGCAGACCCCTTCCCGGCGTGCGCCCGCTGAGCGCGGCCGTGATCGCCTACCTTCACCACGAGGGGGCCGCCACGCTCGACACGCTGGCCGGCGCGCTGCTCGACCTGCCGGCCGGTGACGCGCGTGGCCCTGCCCGCATCCGCGCCGCCCTGAACGACCTTCACGACCTGATCGGCACCGACACCCTCACCCGCCTTGGGCGGCGCACCGTCACCCTCGGTCCCGACTGGGTGATCACCACCGATCTGGACGCTCCCGGTCCCGACCCGTTCACGGACCTCTACGGCGAGTGGGTCGCGCAGCTCAGCCGCTGATCAGGCGGACGGCCGTCTGGTACGGACTCCGATTGAATGGGCTGCAAAGCCCGCTGGGTCCGAGCGAAGCGAGGAGGAGCAAAACGGGTTCCGGACGTGGAGTTGACAGATCGGTGGTGTTCCGATCTGTTGACGAAACAAACGGCAGTCCGTATCAGGCCTCGTCCGCCTCCAGCCAGCCCAGCGGGCCGTCCAGCAGGCACGGTCCCTGGCCGTCACGGAGGTCCGTCGACCACACCCACTGCGGCCCCAGCGACAGCCGCCCGCCCCGCAGCCGCACCGCGCCTGAATCCCCCAGCAGGCTCCGCAGGCGCGACACGTGGTACCGCACCTGACCGTACAGCGCCTTTTCCGTGCCCTCCTCCAGCACCGCGTCGGCCACCCGCGGCCAGGGCGCGCCGCCCCGCTCGATCAGGTACGCCAGCAGCGACAGACTCCGCCCCTCGCCACGCATCGGCACGAACGTCAGCCCGCGCTGCACGCCCAGCCGCCCCCGCGTGATCAGCCGCGCCTCATTCGGCGTGGTGGCCGGCTCCGGCAGGCCCAGCGCCGCGCGCACAAGCGGCACACTGCGCGACTCGTCCAGCACCTCGAACCTGAACCCCGCCACGTCCGGCAGCGGACCCGCCGGCCGGCCCGAACGCCGCACCGACTCGGCGTCCTGCAACGCCAGCCTGAGCTGCACGCCCGGCGACAGCCGCGCCGCATCCGGCCGTCCGGCACCCGGATGCACCAGGTCCAGCAGTGCCTGCACGTCCGCCACCGCCGGTGCCGGCGCGTACCGCAGCGCCGCGTAATGATGCCGGACCGACACCAGCGGGTCACCCATCAGGCGCGTCGTGGTCGCCAGCGTCAGGTGCGCCCCGAAGGTGACGGCCGCGTCCACCTGACCGCCCAGCGCCTCGCGCGCGCGGCTCAGGGACGCCTCGAACGACCCCTGCACGCGGTCCACGGTCGCCAGTCCCACCAGCAGCGGCCCCCGCCATGGCCGCGCCGCCCGCTGGGAACGGACCAGTCCCATGCCCTCCTCGAACTGCCCGGCTGCCGCGGCGACCTCCCCGCCCAGCAGCGCGGCCCAGGCCAGGTCATGCAGGACCGCGGCCCGTTGCGGCACGCCCCGCCCGCCCTCGGCCAGCAGGGTCAACCACGCGGCGGGCGGATGACGCCACGACCAGTCCGCCGGGGGTTCGAGCGGGCTGCCCTGCGCCCAGCGACCCAGCGGCGGCGACAGCGGCGTCACGCCGCCACCGGGAACGCCGGCTGCAGGGTCACTCGGCACAGGATCACTGGGTGCAGGATCACTGGGCACAGGGTCACTGGGTGCTGGGCACGGACGGCCGCGCGGTCGGGCGCGGCGCGGCCGGGCGCGGCGCGGCTGTTCCCGGCCCGGCCCGGCGTCCGCCGGAAACCCCCGGGCGGCGGAGGCGCCCACCGCATCAACTGTTCCTTCCCCGCATGCACCCGAGCATAGAGTGTCCGGGGCCACCCGGGACCCGGGCGGGTGCGGGCAGGCGGCCCCCGGGGTGTCCGGGTCAGTGGGGCAGGTGGTCGCGGAGGGCGCCGTACAGCCAGGTTCCCAGGAGCGCGAAGCCCAGCACGACCAGCATGGGCCCCACGCCCGCGCCGAGCAGCGTGAAGACCGGCCCCGGGCACACGCCGGCCAGGCCCCATCCCACCCCGAAGGTCGCGCCGCCCAGCATGTACCGCGTCCAGCCGCGCTCCTTGGGCGTCACCGTGATGCGCTGCCCGTCCAGGCTGCGGGCGCCGCTTCGGCGCAGCCACCACGTGGTGATCATCCCGGTCAGGACCGCCGAGCCGATCAGGCCGAACATGTGAATGGACTGGAAGCGGAACATCTCCTGAATGCGGTACCAGCTGGCCGCCTCGGACTTGATCAGCACCACCCCGAAATACACGCCCATCAGCAGGTAGGCGGGAAGGGCGGTCGCTCGCGTGGCGGCCGGGCCGTGCACGCCGGGAATCCGGGAGGCGCCGCTCACCGGATCACCGTCAGGAACAGCGGCAGCAGCAGGTTGGCGCTGAGAATGCCGCCCGCGAAGAAGGACGCAGTGGCAAGCAGGCTGGGCCGCTGCAGGGTACTCAGACCCGTGATGGCGTGCCCGCTCGTGCAGCCGCCGCCGTAGCGGGTGCCAAAACCCACCAGCAGGCCGGACACGCCCAGCAGCAGCCACACGCCGGGATTGGAGAGATCGGTCAGTTCGGCCGGGACCAGGCCGGGGCGAACCTGAACGCCGAGTGCCTGCACGGACGCCGCGCCCGCTGCCGTGAGACGCGTCGGTTCTGGATTGGCGAACACCAGGCCGGCCAGCAGGCCGCCCAGGATGAGCCCGGCGGCAAAGGTGAGGTTCCAGGCTTCGGCGCGCCAGTTGTAGCGGAAGAAGCCGGGCTTGGCGGCGTCGGGCAGCAGCGCGGCGCAGGCGTGGCGCAGGTTGGCGGAGATGCCGAAGCCTTTATTGCCGATCCACAGGAGGAGCGGGACGGTCAGGCCGATCAGGGGGCCGCCGACCCACCAGGGCCAGGGCGAGCGGAGCAGGTCAAGCAGGTCAGTCATAGTCACCTTGATGAGCGGCAGGGCCGTCATACGGCCTCTGATTGAAGGGGGTCGCGAACCCTTCGATCCGGGCAGAGCGGGCAGGAGAGAACCGGGCTGTCGGGCGTGGCGTTGGCAACCCGGCGTTGTTCCGGATGGTTGACGAGGCCAGGCGGCAGTCCGGATCAGGACGGAGAGCGGAGCAGGTCAGTGAACGCCGCTTTCCACCGCGGGCGGGTTGAGCACTTTGGGCACGTTGGTTCCCAGGACGTACAGGCCCATCACGATCAGGAAGGCCGCAAATCCCCGGCGGAGTGTCACCTGCGGCAGGCGGCAGCCGATTCGGGCGCCCACCTGGCTGCCCGCCACGCCGATCACCGCGAACACGGCGATCAGGGGCCAGTGCAGGGCCGCGCTGCCCTGATCGAGGTGCTTGAGAAACCCGGCGGCGCTGTTCAGGGTGATGATGCTCAGGCTGGTGCCCACCGCGAGACCCATGGGCAGGCCGCCCAGCAGCACCAAGGCCGGCACGATCAGGAACCCGCCGCCCACGCCGACCACGCCCGTCAGAACGCCCACCCCGGCCCCCTCCAGCGCGGTCAGCCACGCCGGGTGGGTGGACGCGCCGGGTGCGGGCGGCGGGCGGAACATCAGTGTCGCGGCGAGCAGCATCACCACGGCGAAGATCAGCAGTTGCGTGCCGCCACTCAGGTGCGCGCTCAGCGCCGAGCCGGCGGCCGTGCCGAGCATGCCGGGCAGGCCGAACAGCGCCACGCGCCGCCAGTCGATCTGCCGTTTCAGCGCGTACGGCAGCGTGCCGAACAGGCTGATCAGCCCGACGATCGCGAGACTTTCGGTGATGGCGAGCTTCTCGGGTTCACCGACGAGGTAGACCAGCACGGGCACGGTCAGGATGCTGCCCCCGGAGCCCAGCAGGCCGAGACTCAATCCGATCAGGGCCGCGCCTATCCAGGCCAGGATCACGGCCGGTCGCCGGTCACCAGGTCGCGGCTCTCGCGTGTCCAGCCGACGGTGCCGCCCATCAGGTTCATCAGGCGCTGACGGCCCAGGCCGGCCAAGTACGCGGCGGCCTGCGAGGAGCGGTTGCCGCTGGCGCAGACCAGCACCGCGCCGTCGGGCACTTCCCCCTCCCGGCCCTGGAGTTCGGTGAGGGGGAGGTTGACGGCCCCGGGCACGTGGCCGCGGCGGTACTCGTCGGCTTCACGCACGTCGATCAGGGCGGCGCCGGCGCGGCGGTGAAGGTCGAGTTCGTTCGGGAAGAGGTCGGTGTAGGTCATCACTTGATTCCTTTGGGGGGGGCGGCGGGGCTGGTGGCGCGCGGCCCGGAGCAGGGGGCGTGCCGACGCCGGTTGAACGGGGGAGATCCGTTCAACCCGGACGGCGGCCCAGGGGGGAGGGGGCGGCCCGGTCAGACCGGGGAGGCGGTCGGCGCGGCCTGCTCGCGGACGTACGCTTCGTACCCGCCGGCCAGTTCGTTCACGTGGAAGCCCCGGGCGCGCAGGAGGCTGGCGGCGGCGGCGCTGCGCGCGCCACCCTGGCAGTGGACGACGATCTCGCGGTCGCGTGGCAGGGTGGCGAGGTTCCAGGCGAGGCGTCCGGCGTGCAGTTGCTCCGCGCCGGGAATGGCGCCGGCCTGGTGTTCGGTCCTGTTGCGCACGTCGAGGATCAGGGCGTCGCGGTGCTGCGCGAGTTCGGCGGCCGGGAAGGGCCGGGCGGGCGCGGTGGGCAGGCCGTCGGGGCTGGTGACGTACCCGGCGACGGTGTCCAGGCCGACCATCCACAGGCGGCGGCGCAGCGTCTCGGCGTGCGTGGCGTCGCGGGCCAGCAGGACGTACGTGGTGTCTTCGGGGCGCAGCAGCCATCCGGCCCAGGTTTCGAAGGTGTTGCCGTCGGGGATGTTCACGCTGCCCTGCGGCGCGGCGGCCTGGTGCGCCTCTTTCGGGCGGGGGTCGATGAGCAGGCCGCCGGCACGCACGTGGGCGTGCAGCGCGTCGGCGCTCAGCGGCGGCAGGGGGGCCGCGTCGCCCAGCAGGGCGGGGCCGGCCCGGTTCTGCGTCTTCATGCGCCCGTAGTACAGCGGCGCGTCGGGCTGCCCACTGAGCAGCAGGTCGGTGAAGCCGCTCTCGTCGCCGGCGGCGACGAAGGGAGCCCACCAGGCCAGGCGGCGTTCGTAGCCGACGGTGGTGGTGGGGACGGCGCCCAGCGCCTTGCCGCAGGCGCTGCCGGCGCCGTGTCCGGGCCAGACCTGCAGGCTGTCGGGCAGGGTCAGGAACTGGTCGCGCAGGCTGGCGAACATCTGCCGCGCGCCGGTGAAGCGGGTGTCCTCGCCGCCGGCGGCCTCGTCGAGCAGGTCGGGTCGGCCGATGTCGCCGACGAACACGAAGTCGCCCGTGAAGTACATGACGGGCGTGTCGCCGCGCGGGGTGTCGGTCACGAGGAACGAGAGGCTTTCCGGGGTGTGGCCGGGCGTGTGGCGGACCTCGATGCGCAGGTTGCCGACCATGAAGGTCTCGCCGTGCCGGAGCGGCTGGGCCTGGAAGCCGTAGGTCCAGTCGGGGCCGCCCTCGGCGGAGAGCAGCAGTCGGGCGCCGCTGCGGGCGGCGAGTTCGCGGCTGCCGGAGAGGTAGTCGGCGTGGATGTGCGTCTCGGTGACGTGCGTGACGCGGAGGTTCTCGCGGGCGGCGCGGTCGAGGTACGGCTGGATGTCGCGCACGGGGTCGATGACCAGGCATTCGCCGGTTTTCTGGCAGCCGATCATGTAGGACGCCTGGGCGAGGTCGGTGTTGTAGAAGCGTTCGAAGAACATGGGGGACCCTCCTTGGGCTGAATCTGACCGGAAGGTATACCCCCTTGGGGTATCATGCAAGGGTGTGGGCGGCTGGTATCGCGTTCTCCGGTATGAACCATCAGCCACGCCGATATCATGGGCAGGGAGGCCCCCCCCCATGCGCGTGAACCCGGAACAGCTCGTCACCTTCAGCGTCGTCGCGCAGCTCGGCAGCGTCAGCCGCGCCGCGCAGACCCTGAACCTCAGCCAGCCGGCCGTGAGTGGGCAGCTGCGCGCCCTGCAGGACCAGATCGGCCGGCCCCTGTACGTCCGCCGGGGCCGCGGCGTGACCCTCACCGAGGACGGCGAACGCCTGCTCCCGCACGCCCAGGCCATCGCCCGGACCCTGCACGAGGTCGGCGAGCAGATCACGGACCTGCGCCGCCGCCCCCTGACCACCCTGCGCGTGGGCTTCTCGTTCGCCCTCGCCGGCCTGGCCAGCACCGCCGCGCGCCGCGCACTGGAGGCCGGACTGCACCTGCAGGTCGACACCCGCCCCGCCGCCGAACTGGCCGAGGGCGTCCGCAGCGGCGCGCTCGCCGCCGCGCTGCTCGTGACCTCCCCGCAGCGCACCCTGCCGGACCTCGACCTGCACCGCGTCGGCGAGGACCAGCTGCGGCTGGCCGTTCCGCCCGGCCACCCGCTGGCCCGCCACGGCTACGTCGCCCCCCACGCCCTGCGCGGCGAGACGCTGCTGTGGCCCGCACGCGGCTCCGGCGTCCGGTTGCAGACCGAACGCATCCTCCAGGGCGTCGTGCCCGCCCAGGGGATGGAGGTCGGAAGCCTCTGGGCCGCGCTGGAAGGCGTGCGGCGCGGCGACGGCCTGGCGGTCCTGCCGGCCTCGTTCATGGACCGCGACGTGCGCGGCGGCCACCTGCGCTCCCTGGGACTGGAGGCCCCCTCCGTCACGGTCCTGCACGTGCTGGTCACCCCGCCCGCCGCGCTGCTGCCGGCCGCCACCCGCACCCTGATCGACCTGCTGGGCCGCCCGGCCCCGCCCGCCCCCACAACCCGGGCGACGTGACGAACCGCTGACAAAGCGCTGCCACACTCGGCAGCGTATGAAGAAGCTTCTGACCGTTGCAGCTGCGCTCGCCATGACCTCCGCTTCCGCTCAGGGGAGCCTGACGGGTGCCGGCGCGAGCTTCCCCTTCCCCCTGTACAGCAAGATGTTCGCCGAGTACAAGAATGACGCCGGCGTGACCGTCAACTACCAGAGCGTCGGCAGCGGCGCCGGCCAGAAGCAGATCACCGAACGCACCGTCGACTTCGCCGGCAGCGACAACCCCATGAGCGACGAGGCCCTGAAGGCCGCGCCGGCCAAACTGCTGCACATCCCCACCGCCATCGGCGCGGTCGTGCCGTCGTACAACCTGCCCGGCGTCACCAGCCCGCTGAAGTTCACCGGCAAGGTCCTGGCCGACATCTACCTCGGCAAGATCAAGACCTGGAACGACAAGGCCATCGCCGCCCTGAACCCCGGCGTCAGCATTCCCCCGCTGCCCATCACGGTCGCGCGCCGCAGCGACGGGTCCGGCACCACCTTCGTCTTCAGCGACTACCTGAGCAAGGTCAGCACCGAGTGGAAGAGCAAGGTCGGCACCGGCAACAGCCTGCAGTGGCCCGTCGGCACCGGCGCCAAGGGCAACGACGGCGTGGCCGGCGTGGTCAAGAGCACCCCCGGCGCCATCGGCTACGTGGAACTGGTGTACGCCAAGCAGAACAAACTGCCCTTCGGCAGCGTGCAGAACCGCGCCGGGAAGTTCGTGCTGGCCGACAACGCCCCCGCCGCCCTGGCCGCCAAGGGTGTCGTGATGCCCGCCGACACCCGCGTCAGCATCACCAACAGCGCCAACCCCGACTCCTACCCGATCGCGAGCTTCACGTACGTCATCTTCTACCAGGAGCAGAAGTACGCCGGGCGCACCCTGGCCCAGGCGCAGACCCTGAAGAAGCTGCTGACCTGGATGGTCACGGCCGGCCAGAAGTACAACGAGCCGCTGGACTACGCCGCGCTGCCCAGCAACGCCGCCGCCAAGGCCAAGACCATCATCGCCAGCATGACCTTCGACGGCAAGAAATTCTGAGCTGACCAGCGCCGGCCGCCTCGCGGCCGGCCCACGTGGGGGCGGCCTTCCTGACACAGGGAGGGCCGCCCCCGTCCTGCCCCCCCCCACCCCCGCAGCGGGCTGACGCAGGGCTGACGAACGCCGTGTGAACTGTTCGGCAAATGCCCCGGAGGGGCCACGAAACCATGAGCGAACCAACCCAATCCCGCCCGAACCGACTGCCCGCGCCGGCCTCGCTGTCCAGCCGCAGCGACCGGCTGTTCGAGATCCTGATCCTGACGCTCGCCTCGGTCATCGTGCTGGTCTTCGCGCTCAGCATCTACCAGCTGGGCACCGAATCCTGGCCGGCCCTGAAACGCTTCGGTCTGGACTTCTTCACGCAGCGCACCTGGAATCCCGTGCAGGGCTCGTACGGCGCGGTCGCCATGATCACCGGAACGCTGGTCACCAGCCTCGTGGCGCTCGCCATCAGCGTGCCGCTCGCGATTGCCAGCGCCCTGTTCGTCGCCGAGTACGCCCCCAGGTGGCTGGCCAACCCGGTCGGGTACCTGATCGAACTGCTCGCCGCCGTGCCCAGCGTCGTCTACGGCCTGTGGGCGCTGTTCGTGATCGCCCCGGTCCTCAGCCGCTGGGAACAGGGATTCTTCCAGGCACCCGAGAAGATCGCGCTGTACACCGCCTGCAAGAACCTCTGGGACAGCGGGTCCACGACCCTGCAGTGCTTCTTCGTGCCCAGCTCCTTCGACGGGCGCGGCCTGGCGCTCGCCATCATCATCCTGACCGTCATGATCCTGCCGTACACCGCGTCGGTCGCGCGTGACGTGATCCGCCTCGTCCCGCAGGACCAGCGCGAGGCCATGTACGCGCTCGGCGCCACCAAATGGGAAGTCATCTCGCGCGCCATCCTGCCCTACGCCCGCGCGGGCATCATGGGCGGCGTGATCCTCGCGCTCGGCCGCGCGCTCGGCGAGACGCTCGCGGTCGCCATGGTCATCGGCGACAGCCAGGACGCCCTCAAGAGCCTGTTCGGCGGGGCCAGCACCATGGCCTCCGTGATCGCCAACCAGTTCGGTGACGCGCAGGAAGCGCTGCACCGCTCGTCGGTCGTGACGCTCGGCCTGACGCTGTTCTTCCTGAGCGTCATCGTCAACTACGTCGCGCGCCTGATCATCGGCCGCCTGACGCCCAAGGGCATCCAGTGACCAGTTCCGTCCGCACCGCCGCGCCCGCCGGGCGCACCCTGAGCCCCGCCCGCCGCTTCCAGAACATGCTGATGGGCGGCCTGATCCTCCTCGCGACCCTGCTGGTCGTCGCGCCCCTGATCCTGATCTTCGCGTACCTGATCCGCGAGGGCCTGGGCGCCGTCAACCTGGACTTCTTCACGAAGGTGCCCGCCCCGGAAGGCGAGACGGGCGGCGGCCTCGCCAACGCCATCCTGGGCAGCGTCGAGATGCTCGCCATGGCCAGCGTGCTGGGCGTGCTGGTCGGCGTGTCCGGCGGGATCTTCCTCTCCGAGTACCCGCGCCACCCGCTGATGCCCACCGTCCGCATGATCAGCGACGTGCTGGCCGGCATTCCCGCCATCGTCATGGGTCTGGTCGCCTACGGGCTGATCGTGCTGCAGTTCGGGTTTTCCGGGTTCGCCGGGGCGCTCGCGCTGGGGTTCCTGATGATGCCCATCGTGGTCCGCACCACCGAGGAAGTCCTGAAGCTCGTGCCGCAGACCGTGCGCGAGGCCGGACTGGCGCTGGGCCTCCCCAAGTGGCTGGTCACGCTGCGCATCGTGCTGCCCGCCGCGGCCGGCGGGATCGTGACCGGCGTGATGCTGGCCCTGGCCCGCGTGGCCGGCGAGGCCGCCCCGCTGCTGTTCACGGCCTTCGGCAACAGCGCCATCAACCTGGACCCCAGCAAACCCATGAGCGCGCTGCCGCTCGAGATCTACCGCGGCGCCACCAGCGCCTACGACGAGAACCAGCGCCTCGCCAAGGCCGGCGCGCTGCTGCTGATCACCCTGATCTTCCTGACCAGCCTGCTGGCCCGCCGCGCCAGCCGCCGGAAATAACGCCTCCCAAGGAGCCCCTGCACATGACCCCCATCCTCAGCGCCCAGAACGTCAACATCTACTACGGTGAGAAACAGGCCGTCAAGGGCGTGAACCTCGACGTGGAACCCGGCACCGTGAACGCCCTGATCGGCCCCAGCGGCTGCGGCAAGACCACCTTCCTGCGCGCCATCAACCGCATGCATGACCTGACGCCCGGCGCCCGCGTCGAGGGCACCATCCTGCTCGACGGACAGGACGTGTACGGCCCGGGCGTGGACCCCGTGAACATGCGCCGCCGCGTGGGCATGGTCTTCCAGAAACCCAACCCCTTCCCGACCATGAGCGTGTTCGACAACGTCGTCTCGGGCCTGAAGCTCGCCGGGATGCGCGACCAGAAACGCCTGATGGAGATCGCCGAACGCTCCCTGCGCGGCGCGGCCCTCTGGGAGGAGGTCAAGGACCGCCTCAAGACGCCCGCCACCGGCCTCAGCGGCGGGCAGCAGCAGCGCCTGTGCATCGCCCGCGCCCTGGCGGTCGAACCGGAAATCCTGCTGATGGACGAACCCACCAGCGCCCTGGACCCCGCCAGCACCGCCAAGATCGAGGACCTGATGAGCGACCTGAAGAAGGTCACGACCATCGTGATCGTCACGCACAACATGCACCAGGCGGCCCGCGTGAGCGACACCACCAGCTTCTTCCTGAACGGCGACCTCGTCGAGCATGGCGTGACCGACCAGATCTTCACCAGTCCCCGCGACGAACGCACCGAGGCGTACGTCACCGGCCGCTTCGGCTGAGCGCCGTGACCGCCCGCCTCGACGAGCAACTGAGCGCCGTGCGCGGCCAGTTCCTGAGCATGCAGGACCACCTCGTCGCGCAGCTGCGGCGGCTGGGCGAGCCCACCCGCGATCCGGCGCAGCTGATCAGCGACGTGCAGGCCCTGGACCGTCAGATCGACGAGGCCGAGCGGGCCGCGGTGCAGGGCGTCCTGCGCCTGCTGGCGCTGCAGTCCCCGGTCGCGCGGGACCTGCGCCTGACGGTGCTGATCCTGCAGAGCACCCCGGACCTGGAACGCGCCGGCGACTACGCCCGGCACCTGTCCCGCACGCCGGACGTGGCCGGCACCGAGGGCCGGCTGGCGCTCGGGGACCTGACCGTGATGGCCGCCACGCTGCGCGCCGCGACCTTCCCGGGCGACGCCGGGCTGGCCGCGCAGGTGCGGGAACTCGACGCCCGCGTCGACGCGCGCGTCGACGCGGCCACTGCCGCGCTGATCGCCCGGCCCGGCGGTCCCGACGCCCTGGCGGCCGCCGGCTGGTGGCGGAGCGCCGAACGGCTCGGGGACCACCTGAAGAACGTCGCGGGGCGCCTCGAGACGCTGTACCGCTGAGCAGGCCCCCGGCCCCCCGGGTTCCCCGCGCCGCTTCACCCAGTCTTTAGAGTTCCGGGTGGCCGGGCCGGGCGGGAACCCCGCGCGTCAGACCCGCGTAAGACAGGGTGGCGCCCCGGTTGCGGCGCGCCACCCGTTTTCCGTGACGCCGCGCCCCGCGCCGGCGTCCGCAGCGACCCGCGCGGACCACCCCGACCGGGCCCCGCGCGTGACACCCCCTTCCCATCTCAGCTGCCCGCCCCCCGCGGGCCGTATTCAGGAGGACAGCATGGCAGTATCCCTTTCCAAAGGCGGCAACGTTTCTCTTTCCAAGGAAGCCCCGGGCCTCAGCGCCATCACCATCGGCCTGGGCTGGGACCCCCGCGCCACCGACGGGCAGCAGTTCGACCTCGACGGCAGCGTGTTCCTGCTGAACGCCGGCGGCAAGGTCCGCAGCGACAGCGACTTCATCTTCTACAACAACAAGACCAGCGCCGACGGCAGCGTCACGCACGCCGGTGACAACACCACCGGCCAGGGCGACGGCGACGACGAGACCGTCGAGGTGAACCTCGCGGGCGTGCCGGCCGACGTGGACAGGATCGCCGTGTGCGTCACCATCCACGAGGCCGACACCCGCGGCCAGAACTTCGGTCAGGTCAGCAAGGCCTACATCCGCATCCTGAACAAGACCGGCGGCGCCGAGATCGCCCGCTACGACCTCTCCGAGGACGCCAGCACCGACACCGCCATGATCTTCGGCGAGGTCTACCGCAACGGCGCCGACTGGAAATTCCGCGCGGTCGGCCAGGGCTACGCCGGCGGCCTCGCCCCGCTGGCCCGCAACTTCGGCGTGAACGTCTGATCACCTGAACGGTGGTGGGGCGCCCCCCGCCCGTTCAGGGGCCTGCCCGTCTACCCGCACCACCCCCGGAGGGAGGGCCGCACCCGCAGGCCCGCCCTCCATGCTTTCGCCCCTGGAGACACGCTGATGTTGACCTTGCAGACGGGCCAGAAGGCCCGCCTCTCCGACCTGGGCAGCGGCACGCTGAGCGTCACGGCCCGCGTGACCGGCCCCGCCCCGGAATACGACCTGATCCTGTTCGGCCTGGACGACCACGACCGCCTGAGCGACGACCGGTACATGGTCTTCTACAACCAGCCCCGCTCGCCCGAGGGCGCGCTGACCCTGCAGGGACGTGCGCCCGGCGAGCAGACCTTCACGGCCGACCTGAACGCCCTGCCCGCCGGCGTGCGCCGCCTGAGTCTGGCCGCCACGGTGGACGGCGGGGCGACCTTCGCGCAGATCGACCACGCCGACGTGACCCTCCGGATGGACGGCGTACCCGTCGCCAGCTACCGCGTGACCGGCCAGGACTTCCAGCAGGAGCGGGCCGTGATGCTGCTCGACGTGTACCACCGGGACGTCTGGCGCGTCTGGGCGGTCGGGCAGGGCTTCAACGGCGGCCTGGACGCACTGGTCCGGCACTTCGGGGGAGAGGTGGCCGACACCCCCGCCCCGCCCGCCGCGCCGGTCAACCTGCGCAAGGAACGCCAGCGCGTCCTGCTGGAGAAGGCCGAGGCCACCAGCCCACACCTGGTCAGCCTGATCAAGACCGCGAACGTCAGCCTGGAGAAACGCGGTCTGGGCGAGGCCCTCTACCGCGTGAACCTGGTGCTGGACATCAGCGGCAGCATGAGCCGCGAGTACCGCAGCGGGGCCGTCCAGGCCCTCGCCGAGCGCGCCCTGGCCCTCGCCGCCCGCCTGGACGACGACGGACAGGTGGACGTGTACCTGTTCGGCATCAGGGCCCACCGCGCCGGCAGCCTCTCCCTGGACAACGCCCGCGGCTTCGTGGACCGCCTGAACGTGAAACTGGAGGCCGGCACCCACTACAGCCCGGTCATGCAGCTCGTCCGTGAGGACGCCCGGCAGGCCGGCGGGACCACCCCCACCCTGGTGCTGTTCATCACGGACGGCGGCAGCAGCAACCGGGACGCCGTGATCCGCCAGATGACCGACGCCTCCCACGAACCGATCTTCTGGAAGTTCATGGGCATCGACCAGGGCGGCGTGAACTTCAACTTCCTGGAAAAACTCGACGACCTGCGCGGCCGCGCGGTCGACAACGCCGACTTCTTCAGCGTCCCCGCGCCCATCACCATCCCCGACGCGCCCCTGTTCGACCTGCTCGTGAACGAACTCGACACCTGGCAGGCCGCCGCCCGCGCCGCCCGCATCCTTCGCTGAGCCCCACACGCCCCCCTCACCTCGCCCGGACGGAACGGCGCCACACCGTCCGGCCGCAGATCCCCACAAGGAGTGACCCACATGCCCATCTCCCTCCAGAAAGGCCAGCAGATCAGCCTCGCCAAGGAAGCCGGCCCCAGCCTCCAGACCGTCCGCATGGGACTCGGCTGGGACGCCATCAAGAAGAAGGGCTTCCTGGGCTTCGGCGGCGGCAGCGCCGACGTGGACCTCGACGCCAACGCCCTGATGTTCGACGCGGCCGGGCAGCTGGTCGACGCCGTGTGGTTCCGGCAACTCCAGAGCAAGGACGGCAGTGTCCGCCACAGCGGCGACAACCGCACCGGCGCCGGGGACGGCGACGACGAGACCATCACCGTGGACCTGACCCGCGTGCCCGCCAGCGTGCAGACCGTGATCTTCAGCGTGAACAACTACACCGGCCAGAACTTCAGTCAGGTCGACAACGCCTACTGCCGCCTCGTGAACACCCAGGGCGAACGCGAGATCGCGCGCTTCAACCTGAGCGTGCAGGGCGACCACACCGCCATGATTCTCGCCAGCCTGCGCCGCAGCGGCAGCGACTGGACCATGACCGCCATCGGCACGCCCTCACGCGGCCGCACCTTCAACGACAACCTGCCCGACATGCGCCCCCACCTGTAACCCACTATGCTGGGAGCCGTCCTGCCGGCACGCCGCCGCACCCCGCCCGGCGTGCCGGTACGGTCTGGAACGGCTTCCGGCCCCGGGGGCGCAGCGTCCCGGCCGCCGTTCCGCCCGCCCCCGTTTCAACCGGACCGCAACGGTTCACGACCTCGACCGGAATCCGTGCGAATCCACGGTTCACCTGCAGGAGCCCTATCGAATGAATACCTTCCGTCAGTACTTCGGCTTCGCCACCCTCGTCTCGGTGGTCTGCCTCGCGCTGGCCGCCTGGGACGGCTACGTCCGCGGCGGCAGCACCCTCACCGCCCTGCTCAACGCGCTGATCATCGCCGTGCTGCTGGGCATCCTCGAGGTGAGCCTGTCCTTCGACAACGCCGTCGTGAACGCCAGCGTCCTGCGCACCATGAGCGAGAAGTGGCAGCGCCGCTTCCTGACCTGGGGCATCCTGATCGCGGTGTTCGGGATGCGCTTCATCTTCCCGATCGTGATCGTCGCCCTGACCTCGGGCCTGGGCATGATCGAGGTCGTCCGCGCCGCCTTCGGACAGCCGGAATTCTACGCGCAGCAGCTGGAAAAGGCGCACGTCGCCATCAGCGCCTTCGGCGGCGCGTTCCTGATGATGGTGTTCCTGAAGTACTTCATGGACCCCGACAAGGAGGAACACTGGCTCCAGCGCACCGAGGGCGTCCTGTCCCGCATCGGGAAACTCGACACCGTCCAGGCCGTGATCGTCGGCGTGCTCCTGCTCGTCATCACCCAGTACTTCGTGGCGCCCGAGGAGAAACTCCAGGCGCTCAGCGCCGGTTTCATCGGCCTGCTGGTGTACCTCGCCATGGACGCCGTCGGGAACCTGTTCGGCAGTGACAACGTGACCGCCAAGGCCGGCGCCGCCGGCTTCAGCGCCTTCATGTACCTCGAGATCCTGGACGCCAGCTTCAGTCTCGACGGCGTGATCGGCGCCTTCGCCCTGACGACCGACATCGTGCTGATCGCCGCGGGCCTCACCATCGGCGCGATCTTCGTGCGCTCCCTGACCGTCATGATGGTCAAGAAAGGCACGCTGGAAGCCTACCGGTTCCTGGAACACGGCGCGCACTACGGCATCGGCGCGCTCGCCATCATCATGCTGATCAGCATGAACCGCGACGTGCACATCCCGGAGGTCGTGACCGGCCTGATCGGCGCGGGCTTCATCGTGGTGGCCGTGATCTCCAGCATGCGCGCGAACAAACGCGACCTGCCCGCCTGACATCTCCCCGCCCACCGGACCGGCACTCCCCTGTGGGTGCCGGTTTTTGCGTCTGCGCGGCTGGGCTATAGTGGAGGCAGAGGTGAACCCGCGTGAGCGACCAGAACAAACCCAGCCTGATCAGCGCCGTGCAGGCCTGGCAGGCCTCGCAACTGACGCAGGAGGAGGCCGTCGCGCACTTCACGGCCCTGCAGCGCGACGAGGGCCACCTGGTCCGGCAGGCCATCACGGACCTGCTGCGCAGCCCGGACCCCGGCGCACCCGTCCCGTCCGGCGCGGCCAGCCCCACCACCGACGCCTGGCGGGCTGAACTGATGGCCGGCCGCGCCCGCACCTGGCATTCCCCGGAACCCGCCGGACTGCTCGTCGGCCCGACCGTCCTGATCCTCACGGACGGGCAGCGCGGCGTCGTCCTGAGCGCTGGCGGCACGCGCCGGCTGAGCAGCAGCGTCAGCGCGTCCCTGATGCTGCTGTGCCAGACCATCGTGCTGGCACAGAGCGCCCTGAACGAACGCGAGATGGGCGCCCTGCGCCAGCAGCGCGTCGAGTCCGCCTCGACCTCCATGTCCGAGATCGAGATCATTCCCTGACCCGGACGCGCCGATTGAACGGCTGACAAAGCCGTTCAATCGGCGTCCGGATCAGGAGGGTGGCTCGTCCGCCGGCCGGCTGAACTGCACGTCCGTGACCTGCACGAGCAGGTCCGGGCACGTGAAGATGCATTCCAGGCTGGTCCCGCTTCCCGCTCCGTCCATGCGGTACCACTGTCCGGCCTGCAGCGGCGGGGGTGGCGCGGCGCGGTGCTGTTCGCCGTTGATCAGGCCCGGGCGCAGCAGGTCCGCGTCGCCCGCTCCCGGCAGCTGAACGCGCACGGCGACCGGCGCCTCGTTGCCCAGCTCGTGCGGCACGCTGACGCGAAAGTGCAGCGTCCAGGACCAGACCGGCAGGTCCTGCAGGTCGGCGGGCACCGCGAAGGTCAGGGCCACGGCGGGCGCCGCCCGGCCCGGCAGGCCCAGGCGCATCAGGGTCAGCTGCCGGTCGCGGCGCAGCAGACGGAAGCCGCAGCCCAGCAGCTGCGCGCCCTCCGGCGGCCGCTCGCCTTCGGGCTCCGGCGCCGGGCAGGGGGGGGCGCTGGGCTGCACGGGCCACAGCTGGCCGCCCGGCGCGTAGCGGATGGGAGTGCCGAAGGCGGTGCGTAGCCGCCGGCGCACGTCTCCGTCGAGCAGTCCGGCCAGCGCGGCGCGTTGCTGCTCGCTGGCGAAATCCAGCGGCTGCTCGCCATCGAGCGCCCGCACGACCGCGCCGCTGGCCGCCACGGTCAGCTGGGCCGGCACCCGTTCCAGAATGCCGGACCTCAGGCCGACCCGCAGCAGCGTGCGGACCTCGGTGGCGGTCACGCCGTTTTCCGCCAGGATCTGCACGGCCTGCGGTTCCGTGAACGGCCCGTTCAGGCCGGCCAGCCGGGCGTAGCGGCGGGGTTCCTGTCCAGTCGCGGCGTGCACGTCACTGAGCAGCAGGTGCAGCAGGTGGGGACTGAAGCGCACCCGGCGTGCCACGCCGCTCGCCTCGGCCGCGAGAAACGGGATGGCCGGCAGCCAGCCCTCGGACTGCCGCAGGATCTCCAGGTGATCGGCGTCCGGTGCGCTGCACAGGGAGGCGACGGCGTCACTGGACAGTTCGGCCGCCGGGACGCTGCTGACCCGGCCGATCCCGACATGCTGCCCGAACAGCTGCCGGATGCTGCCCTCGGCCGAGGGGCGGGCGACCGCGACGATCAGCAGTTGCAGCGGCCAGTTCAGCATGAATTCGAGCATGGGGGCCGTCTCGGCGTTCAGGGCCTCGGCGCCGGTCAGGATCAGCGCGACCGGGTTCCGCCAGCGCATCAGCAGCTGGCAGAGTTTCAGCTGATCGTACTCGTCGTTTCCGAGGCTGCCGAGCAGCGCGTCGGTCTGCTCCTGCAGGTCCGGTGGAAGCTGTAGCCGCAGCTGCAGCAGCACCGAGGCCAGCAGGTGGCGGGGACTGCGGCTGGCCGTGACGGCCAGGTGCCGCCAGCCGGCGTCGGTCAGCACCGCCGAGACGGTGTCCTGCCGGCCGCTGGCGTAGCGTCCGGTGTAGATCAGCAGGTGCGGTTGCCGCTGCGCGAGCGAGAGCGCCAGCTGGATCGGGGCGGCCACGGCCGCGGCCGTCCACGGCAGGGAGCGTTCCGGTCCGGCGTGGCCGGTCACGGTCAGGCCCAGCTGCGCGGCCCGCTGCTGGATCAGTGCGGCGCTGCCGGGCGCGCGGGTCGCCTCGACCTCGAAGCGGCGCTGCAGGGCTGCCTCGATCCGGCCGGCGAGTTCCTGACGCTGCTGTCCCAGCCACAGGGTCAGGCCGGGGTTGCTGGGCTCGTCCAGGCCGTCGAGGACGCGCTCCCCGAGTGCGCCCAGCCAGGTGGGGAGGTCCTGGTCGAGTTCCTGTTCCCAGGCCTCGAGGTCGGTGGTGGCCTGCGCGCTCAGCAGCGGCGCGCGGCTGGGTCCCAGGTCCACGCCCAGCCGGCGCAGGTTCGAGAGTTCCACCCGCAGGTTCTGCAGGGCGATTTCCTGGGGCCACAGCAGTCTGGCGCAGGTTTCCCGGTGCTGCGGCCGGCCGCTGAGCACCAGAAAGCTGATCAGCCGCAGTCCCTTGCGGGAGGCGTGGAGGGTGCGGCCGGCGAGTTCGACATTGACGGTGCCCAGCAGATTCAGCCTCAGGGTGCTTCACCTCCGCAGATGACAGTCGGGTGAACGTAATTTATGCCCTCCAGCCAGGTCATCGTAACTTTTTCACGTTCTGTGCGGGACGTGGCCCGCTTCATGAACTCCGTTTCATGCGCAGTTCATACGGACGTTCAGGCGTCTCAGGGAATGATCACGTCCGTTTCACATCACGTTAACGTCCGGATTTATGTCGTGCCGGGGGGTAAAAATTGACCACCCGGCCCACGGGTCCTACAGTGCGGTCAGTTCAGATCGACGCGCCGCTGAAACGCTTCCGGAACAGCTTCCCAGGGGAGGTTGGGCGTTCCCGTTGAGTCCGCTGCGCCGGTCAGAACGGAAGGAAGGGACCATGAAAAAGCTCCTGTTGCTGGCCGCCGCTCTGAACCTCGGCGCCGCCCAAGCGGTGGCGGCCCAGTCCGCCTCCGTCACCCTCACGCCGACCGTCACGGTCTCGAATGTCTGCGCCACCGTCGGGAACATCAACCTCAACACCCTCAACGAGACCATTCCCAGCTATCCCACCATGGACTACAACGCGCTGGACGGTGATGGGGGCGGCGTGCAGACCGACATGGTGAAGTTCTGGTGTACCGCCGGCACCGCCCTGAGCATGGCCATCAACGCCTCGGGCACCGGCTCCGACAGTCAGGCTGCCATGTCGTTCTCGAACTCGGTGGACACCACCTATAACGGCAGCATCTACCTGAACGGTGCCGGCACGATTCCGCTGCACGCCAAGTACAAGGTCGTCATCAAACCCACCCCGTCCACCGGGCCGCTCTCGGCGGACATGTACAAGGGCAAGGTCAAGTTCACCGCGCCCGACGGGCAGTGGGGCGTCCCGGCCGGCACGTATTCCGGCACGCTCGCCGTGACCATCTCGTACAATTGAGCGAAGCCTGACATGGCCGGGTCGCCGTGGTGCGTCCCCGGCCATGTCCTGCAACGCCCCCACCCGCCCGGCGACCAAGACAACCGACCGATCAGAGCCGCGCCACGCGCCGCAGGAGGACTGCATGATCCGGACCGTCACACTGGCACTGACCGCCCTCAGCCTGGGCGCGCAGGCGGGCGCCACCTGCGCCGTGCAGGCCGCCGGGGCCGACCTGCCGGAATTCACGGCCGCCCAGTCCTGGCGCGGCAGCCTGCGTGTCACCGTGCGCTGCGACCGGCCGGACGACACCTACCTCCTGCGCCTGGGCAGCGGCGCCGGTCCCCTGACAGCCGACGGCCTGAACCTGCGCCTGGCACTGGGCGGCCCGGACGGACAGACCCTGAACGCCCGCATCCTGAACGCCAGCTCCCTGAACGTGCAGACCTGGACCGGAAGCCGCGCCTTTGCCTTCACGCTCACCATCGCCGACCAGGCGTGGGTGCGCGCCGGCACGTACGCCGCGCCGCTCACCGTGGAGCTTCAGTCCGTCACGGACGGACCGGGCGCCCTGACCGCCGCTCCCCGCCCCTCCGAAGGAGTCAGGTGATGACCGCGCCGCACACCGACCGCTGCTGGACCCCGCGCCTCCTGTGCGCCGCCCTCCTGTGGCTGGCCGCGCAGGCCGGCGCCCAGGGCTTCGGCTTCACGCCGACCGTCCTGACGCTCGATCCCACCCGGACCCTCAGCACCCAGACGACCATGCTGAACACCGGCCGCGTCGCCGCGAAATTCCGGGTGGAGGTCCGCGCCTGGAAGGTCGTGAACGGCGCGATGGTCCTGCAGGACACCCGCGACCTCGTGGTGAACCCCACCGAATTCGTGCTGCCCGGCGGCGGCTCGCAGGTCGTGCGGGTCGGTCTGCGCAAGAAACCCGGCGCGCAGGAACTCACCTTCCGCCTGATCGTGCAGCAGCAGCCGTACGGCCAGAGCGTGCCGCAGAGCGTCGTGAACGCCGACGGCATCGACATCAAGCTCGACATGCCCACGAACTACTCGCTGCCGGTGTACGTTGCGCCGCCCAGCGCCGCCCCGCGCATGACCTACGACGCGCAGGTCGTGCCGGGCGGCGTGGACCTGCGCCTGGAGAACGCCGGCACCCGCCACGAGACCTTCAACGCCCTGATCGCCCGGCGCGGCGGCCTCAGCGTGAACGTGCCGTCCTTCGCGGTGCTGGGGGGCGCCCGTCAGGTCCTGCAGCTCGAGGGCCTGGAACAGGCGGCCGGTCCCCTGACCCTCTCGTTCGTGAACGCCGAAGGGAAGGCGAGCAATGTCACGATTCCACTGCCCTGAACGCGCCGGCTGGCGGACCGTGGCCCTGGGGGCGGCGCTGGCCGCCGGGACGCTGCTGCCCGCCGCCGCGCAGACCACGCCGGCCCAGGTGGCACCGGTGCAGGTCACGCCGGCCCAGGTGGCACCCGCCCAGACCGCGCCGCCGGACGCCGCGCCCACGCCGGACCCGGACCTGTGCCGCGCCGGCGAGCAGCTGCTGGAAGTCACGGTCGCCGGCGCCAGCCGCGGCGTCCTGCTGGTGCGCCTGCAGACCGAACCGCGCGTCGAGGCGCTGATCCCCCCGGAAGTCCTGCGGCCCAGCGAGGCCGGGTACGCGGCCGGCACGGTCGACTGCGACGGGCAGCGCTTCACGCGCCTGTCCGGGCAGGTGACCGTGACCTTCGACGCCGCCCGCCAGCGCCTGCTCCTGCGCCCCGTGCTGTCGCGCCTGAACGGCCACACCCTGGACCTGCGGGACGCCGCGCCCCGGCCCCCGGGGGCCACGCAACCCAGCTGGGGCGTCGACTACGGCCTGTCCCTGAACGCCGCGTACAGCCGCCCCGGCCAGGAACTGCCGGTCCCGACCACCCTGACCGGCCGCGCGTACCTCGACCTGGGCGGCGCGGCCGACCGGCTCAGCGGCACGCTCGGCGTGAGCGCCGAACGCCAGGAGGACGGCGCGTTCCGCTACCGGCCCCGCGCCACGCTGGAATACACCGTGAACGCGCAGGTCAGCGTGGGCGCGGCGCTGGGCGCCGCGCCCCTGGGCGGCAGCCCCGGCTTCACCGCCAGCGAGTTCAGCGGGGTGGGCGTCACGCTGCGCGGCGGTTTCGACGGCGTGCAACCCGAGCAGACCCTGGACCTCCCACTGGAATCCGACGTGGTCGTCTACCTCAACCGCCTGCCGGTCGCCTCGGCCCGCGTGAACGCCGGGACCCTGCGCCTGCTGAACATCCCCCTCAGCAGCGAGAACCTGACCGAACTGTCGGTCGACGTCACCGACGAGACCGGCCTGCAGACCCTCGACTGGACCTACCCGCCGCTGGAAGGCCCCCTGCCGCCCGGCGCGTACCTGGCTGCCGCGCAACTCGGCGTTCAGCAGGGCCGCTGGGTCACCCACCTGCAGGGCGAGGTCGGCCTGCCACGCCGCTGGCGGGTCGCGGGCAGTCTGGACAGCCAGCAGGACGGCCCCACCCAGGTCAACCTGCGCGCCGTGAACACCGGACCCGACTACGCGCTGCAGGGCAGCGTGGGACTGAGCGTGACCCCCACGGCCGACGGCCCGGCCACCCGCACCACCCTGGGCCTGCAGGCCGACCGCACCTTCGGCGGCACCACGCTCAGCGCCTTCGGGGTGCTGCCGGTCGGTTTCTGGCAGGACGCGACCGTGGGCCTGAAAGTCAGCCGGGACGCCGCGCCCTGGAGTTTCTCGGTGCAGGGCAGCACCGGATTCCGCGCGGACAGCTGGACCCTCGCGGCGACCGCCGCCCGGACCTTCGGCGCGGCCGGCGCCGTGTCGCTCAGCGGCGCGCTCACGCCCACCGGCTGGCGGGTCGGGGTGGGCGGCGCGTACACGCCCGCGCCGCGCTGGACGCTGGGCACCCAGGTGCAGGCATCCCAGACGCCTCCGGCCGCGACCGGCGTGAACGCGTCCTTCAGCGCCGCCTACCAGATCGATCCGGGCAACCGCGTGGCCGCGACCGTCCGCCGCGACGACCTGCGGGTCGATTACAGTCACGTGGGGCAGTTCCTCGCGCAGCTCGGGGCGGGCCTGCAGGCGGCGGACCTGACCGTGACCGGCGCCGTCGCGGTCGTGAACGGTGCCCTGACGCTCCAGCCGGCGCTGGAACGGCGGGCCGTGCTGCTGCGTACCGGCGTGCCGAACCTGCCGGTGCTGCTGAACGGCACGTTCGCGGGGCAGACGAACAGCGCCGGCGACCTGATCCTCACGAACCTGACGGCCGGTCAGACCAGCGAGATCCGCGTGGACCTGAAGAACACGCCCTTCGGCGTGACGGTCGGCAGTGACCGCCGCTCGCTGCTGCCACCCACGGCCGGACTGACCACCATCGACTGGCGCGACAACTTCCGGATCTACCGCTGGGTGCAGTTCCTGTGGGGGGCCGGTGAACCCGCCGGCTACGGCAGCGTGCAGCTGAGCGGCGAACGCCTGCTGCTCGACGATGAGGGGTTCGGCCTGGCCCCGGCCGGCACGGACCTGAACGGCGAACTGCAGAGCGAGGACGGCCAGCGGCGCTGCCCGGTGCAGCTCCGCGCTGCCGACGAGACCGTCACCTGCCAGACCCCGCCCGGCCCGTGACCCTGAAGCGCGGCGCCTTCCCGGCGGCCACGGTCAGGCCGCCGGAAGGCCGGGTCAAACGGACTGCCGCTGGTGTCGTCAACAGGTCCGAACGCCACCGGTGAACGCCACGCCCGGAGGGGCGTCCCGCTCCTGCTCGCTCTGCGGCGCGGCCCTGCGCGTCCGGATCAGTAGAAGTCCACGCTGCCGTTCCAGCCCTGGGCGGCCGTCCGGAAGGCGTACTCGTTCAGGGTGGCGCCACCGGGAGCGGTCCTGGACGCCGTGAGCAGCAGCTCGGCGGCCGGCAGGCGACCGGCGAGTTCCGGCAGGGCGTGCGGGTTGACCGGGCGGTAGTCGTGGGTGCAGCGCAGGGTCAGGGACTGCGCGCCCAGCTGGGCGACCTCGCAGACCGGACGCACGGTGAGCGACAGCTGGGCCTGGAAGGTGACGGCCTGGGCGGGGGCGGCGCAGGCCAGCAGGGCAGTGAACAGCAGCTTGGAACGGGTCATGGTGAAAACCTCCTGGGAGTCGCCGCCCGACACCGGCAGGTGCGGGGGCCGGGCGCTCCGGACTCCTCCAGGGTAGTGCAGGGGCTCACACGGACTTCTTTCGGCACCCTACCTTCAGGTGAAGTTTCACACGGGGGTCCGTGGAATTCGCCCGCCACCGCCCACGCGGGCCGGGCCTACTCGGCGTCGGGGGTGGGGGTCAGCGGGCCCCCCCCGGCCGGCGGTTCCGCGGCCGGCCCCGTGGCGCCCTCCGCGGCTCCCTCCGGGCCGGGCCCGGCCGGCGCGGCCGGTTCAAGGGCCTGCATCAGCAGCCGGATCTGTTCGAGGTTGGCGGTCGCGTGCCGGTCGTCGCCCATGACCGTAGCGTGACACGTCGGGCCGGGACTCGCTGCGGCATGTGCCGTCCCCGTCCCGGTCGGCCGGCAGGGGGCAAACGCCACCGGCAGGTTAAGGATTGCCCGCCGGTTCTTGAGCCCACGCGCATCCTGCCGGTCCCGGCTGGGACTACGCTGTGACGATGCCTCCGGGTGACGCGCCACGCACAGTTCCTGCTTCCCTGTCCGCCACCGCGGTGCGGGCGGCGCTCGACGTGCTGCCGCACCAGACGGCCATCCTCGACCACGACGGGGTGATCGTGCTGTGTAACCGCGCGTGGCTGGAATTCATGCGTGAGAACGGCGGGAACCCGGCCACCTGCGGCCCGGGCGTGAACTACCTGAACGTCTGCGAGAACGCCACGGGCCTGTGCGCGGACGAGGGCGAGGAGGTCGCGCGCGGCATGCGCGACGTGCTCGGCGGGCGGCGGGAGAGTTTCAGCACCGAGTACCCCTGCCACAGCCCCACCGAGCAGCGCTGGTTCCGGCTGACCGTCACGCCCTTCGACGACGGGCCCAGCCGCTACCTGCTCGCCACGCACGAGAACGTCACGGAACGCCGGCACGTGGAGATCCGCGAGGCCGACATGGACGCCGAGGTGCGGCAGGAGGTGGCGCTGCGGACCATCACCCTGCGCAACGAGGTCAATGAACTCGACTCGTTCATCGGGGCGGTCTCGCACGACCTGCGCGCCCCGGTGCGGCACATCCAGGGCTTCCTGACGCTGCTGCGCCGCCGCCTCGACCCCCGGCTGGGCGAGGAGGACCGCCGGCTGCTGACTGTCATTGACGGCGCGACCCAGCGGCTGAACTCGATGATCGACGAGCTGCTGAAACTCGCCCGCGTAACCCAGACCGCCCTGCAGATCCGTGAACTGAACCTCGCGCAGGTGGTCCTGCGGGCCTGGGCGAACCTCGCGCCGGAAACCGAGGGCCGCGAGATCGACTGGGTGGCAGGTGACCTGCCGGTGGTGCGCGGCGACCCGCAGCTGCTCACGCTGGCCTTCGAGAACCTGCTGAGCAACGCCGTGAAGTACACCAGCGGCCGGGCCCGCGCCAAGATCGAGGTGGGCGCCCGTGACGTCGGGGACCACTGGGTGGTGTTCGTGCAGGACGACGGGGTGGGCTTCGACCCGCGCTACACCGAGCGTCTGTTCGGGGCCTTCCAGCGCCTGCACTCCGAGCAGGAATTCTCGGGGGTGGGCATGGGCCTCGCGAACGTGAAACGCATCGTCACCCGGCACGGCGGGCAGGTCTGGGCCGAGAGCCATCCGGGCGAGGGCGCGACCTTCTACCTCAGTTTTCCCAAACCTGCCCGTTGACCCACCTTCCGGCCGCCCCCCGGAAGTGGAGTGCGGCCGCGGGGCGGCGGGGCGTGGCTCAGCCGGCCGACAGGAACACGTACCGGGCGAGCAGCAGCGCCGCCACGCCGTACAGGATCGGACTGACGTCCCGCGCGCGCCCGGCCAGCAGTTTCAGGGCGCAGTACGACAGCACCCCGAAACTCACGCCGTTCGCGATGGAGAAGGTCAGCGGCATGGCGATGATCGTCAGGAAGGCCGGGAGACTCTCACTCAGGTCGTCCCAGTCGATGAACTTCACGCCTTCCATCATCAGCGCCCCGACCAGGATCAGGGCGGGCGCGGTGGCCGCGCCGGGAATCGCGGCGGCCAGCGGCCACAGGAAGGTGCTGAGCAGGAACAGCGCGCCCACCGTGACGGCACTCAGGCCGGTGCGGCCGCCCGCACCGATCCCGCTGGCGCTCTCGACGTACGCGGTCGTGGTGCTCGTGCCCATGAACGCGCCGAACATGGCGGCCAGGCCGTCCATGGCGAAGGTGCGCCGCGCGCGCGGCATGTCCCCCTGTTCGTCCAGGTAGCCGGCCTTCTGGGCGAGGCCGGTCAGGGTGCCGGTCGCATCGAAGAAATCCACGAAGAAGAACGTGAACACCACGCTCAGCAGGCCCAGCCCGAACGCGCCGGCGATGTCAAGCTGACCGACCAGCGCCGACGGCCACACCGGGGCGTCCAGGATGCCCAGGCGGCCCGTGAACCCCCCGAAGGCCTGCAGGGCGCCGTCCGGCCCGCCCGGGTACACCGGGAGGCGCAGGATGACCGCGGCGAGCGTGGTGAGCAGGATGCCGTACAGGATCGCGCCGGTCACGCGCCGCACCGTCAGCGCCGCCGTGATGACCAGCCCGGCCGCCGCCAGCCACGCGCCGGGCGCCGCCACGTTCCCCAGCGCCAGCATGGTCGCGGGATTGCTGACCACGATGCCGGCGCTGCGCAGCCCCAGGAACGCCAGGAACGCCCCGATCCCGGCGGTGATCGCGAACTTCAGGCCGAGCGGGATGGCCCGCACGATCGCCTGGCGCGCGCCCAGCGCACTGAGGACCACGAACAGCGCCCCCGAGATGAACACCGCGCCCAGCGCCGTCTGCCACGGCACGCCCATGCCCTGCACGACCGTGAACGCGAAGAAGGCGTTCAGGCCCATGCCCGGCGCCTGCGCGAACGGGTAGCGGGCGATCAGGCCCATGGCCAGCGAACCGAACGCGGCGGCAATCGCGGTCGTCATGAGCAGCTGCACGAACGCGTTCGGCACCCCGATGGCCGTGCCGAGCACCTGCGGGTTCACGAACAGGATGTAACTCATGGTCAGGAAGGTCGTGAGGCCCGCGCGGAGTTCCTGCGGGACCGAACTGCCCGCGGCGCTCAGGCCGAAGAAACGGTCGAGCGGGCCGGCCGGGGCGGGAGGGGGAGAACTGGAGTGGGTCATGCTGACCTCCGGGGAGGGCCGCGCGTGGGCGGGAAAGGGCCGTCAGGGCCGGCGCGTGGCAGCGCCGCGACGACCGGAGCGGTCGGGGGAGAGGCGGGACGGTTCCCGGCGCGGACGCGACCGGAAGCCCGTATTACACCACCTCCCGGCGGGAAGAACGCCCTGCCGGCACCACCGGCCGCCGCCCCCCCCGCGGAATGACTGGGACGGGCGGCGCCGGACAGGTACAGTGGGTGGACATGCGCGATGACCGGCGGCTCCCGGACAGGCAGGCCATCTGATGCTCTGGATGGACC
This sequence comes from Deinococcus depolymerans, assembly GCF_039522025.1. Lineage (NCBI taxonomy): Bacteria > Thermotogati > Deinococcota > Deinococci > Deinococcales > Deinococcaceae > Deinococcus > Deinococcus depolymerans. Next base: position 36,464 of record NZ_BAAADB010000021.1, read on the forward strand.
TGAACGTGCTGCTCAGCGGACTGGGCCTGGTGATCGTCGGCGTGATCCTGCTGGCCCTGGACCTGCGGCACTGGCCGCTGCAGGCCACCGCGCCGCGCCGCGCCGGCCGGGCGCTGCTGGCCGGCGTGTGGGGCGTCGCGCTGATGCTGTTCCCGCTGAACGTCGCGCCCGGCGTGTTCGTGGACCTGCGCTACGTGCCCGGCGCGCTGATGACCCTGCTGCTCGGGCCGGGCTGGGGCAGTCTGGCGCTGCTGATGCCGGCGCTGTGGCGCGTCGGGCTGGGCGGGGCGGGCGTGCCGGCCGCGCTGCTGGCCGGCGCGTCGATCCTGCTGATTGCCGGGGTGGTGTGGCGCGCCGCCGGCCCGCAGGTCTTCATGCACTGGCGCTGGTGGTGGGCGTCGCCGCTGATCTTCAGCCTGAACAGCCTGGGCCTGCTGCTGTTTCCCGGCGGGCACGCCCTGGTGAGGCGGGTCTACCTGCCGGTCCTGATCGTCCACTGCCTGGGCCTGTGGGCGGCGCAACTGGTGGTGGGCATGCGCGCCCGGCACCTCGCGCAGACGACCGCCCTGCGCCGTGAGGCGTACCTGGACGCCCTGACCGGCGTCAGCAACCGCCGGCAGTTCGACCTGGACCTCGCGCGGATCGGGCCGGGCGACCAGCTGATCATGCTGGACATCGACTACTTCAAGCAGGTGAACGACCGCCTCGGGCACGCCGCGGGCGACCAGGTCCTGCGTGAGGTGGCGCAGACCCTCGCGCAGAACCTGCGCGGCCAGGACCACGTGTACCGCGTGGGCGGCGAGGAATTCGCGCTGATCCTCTGCGGCCTCGACGCCGCGCGGGGGCGGGCGGTCACGCAGCGCTGCCTGGACAGCGTCCGGACCCTCTCGGCCGGCGGGCAGACCGTGACCCTCTCGGCCGGCTGGAGTCAGGTGCAGCCCGGCGAGACGCCGGAACGCGCCCTGGCCCGCGCGGACGCCGCGCTGTACCGCGCCAAGGGCGCCGGACGCGACCGCCTGATCCTGGACGTGGCCGGCCCGGACAGCGGCGCGCAGGCCGCGCAGCGGACCCTGACCCTCCTGGCCGCCGATCAGGACCCCACCGCCGCCGACTGGCACGCGCTGCTCGAATCGGCAGTTCAGGGCGTGCCTGGCGCGCAGGCCGGCACGCTGTTCGTGCTGGACCGCGGGGACTTCCTGCTGTGCGCGCAGCAGGGGTTCAGTGACGACCTGCTCGGGCACCGCCGCTCGCCCGCCAGCCTGCGCCGCTGGTACGCGGACCCGGCCGAGGCGTGGCAGGCCGGCGAGCCGCGCGTGCTGCGGGACGAGGCCATCCGGCACAACGCCCTGGCCGCCGCCGACCTCGAAACCCAGCTGACCGGGCAGCGGGACTCCGGGCGCCTGGTGAGCGGGGGGCCGCTGCGCGAGACGCTGGGCGTTCCGGTCAGCGTGGACGGGCTGGTGCTGGCCTTCCTGAACCTCGACACCCTCGACGCGGACCACCGGTTCGGTCCGGACGCCCTGCAGGTCGCGCGGTCGTTCGCCCAGCAGGTCGCCGCGCTGCTGCGCGCCCGCGCCGCCCGGCTGCGGGCCGCGGCCCGCCAGCGGGAACTCGAGGCCCTGGCGCGCATCACCGAGGACCTGCGTGACGCCCGCACCACCACCCAGGTCGCGCAGGCCGTCACGGGCGCGGTCATGCCGATCCTGGCGGCCCGCGAGTCCGTGTTCCTGCGCTTCGACCCGGAACGCGACGAGCTGGTCTCGCTGGTCATGCAGGGCGTCCAGTCACGCGACGGTCACGCCGAACTGCCGCGCGGGTACGGCGTCGCCTGGGCCGCCATCGAGCAGCGTGAGGTGCTGCGCGTCACCAGCGTCCGCGACGCGCCGCGCCTGCACCGCCCGACCTTCCTGCGCAGCGGCGCGATGCTGGCCGTGCCCCTGCAGGCGGGGGGCACGCTGTTCGGTGCGCTGTGCGTCACGCGCGAGGACCCGTTCGGGGAGGAGGACGTCAGCGTGATGCGGGCGCTCGGCGCGCACATCGTCACCGCGCTCGACCGTGCCCGGCAGCTCGCGGAACTGCAGCAGGCCCGCACCCGCGCGCTGCTGTCGCTGGGAAAGCTGCTCGAGGCGCGCGGCCTGGAGACACCGGGACACATCCGCCGCCTGCGGGGACAGGCCACCCGCGTCGCCGAGACCCTGCAGCTCAGCGAGGATGACCGTGCGGCGCTGCTGGACGGCGCGGCCCTGCACGACCTGGGCCTGCTGGACCTGCGTCCCGGTCAGCCGGACCTGGCGCACGCGACGGCCGGCGAGGCGCTGGCCCGCGAGCTGCCCGGCGTGTCCGACGCGGCCCTGGGCGTCATCCGTCACCACCACGAGCGCTGGGACGGCCAGGGCCACCCGGACGGCCTGCGCGGTCACCGCATCCCGGCACTGGCGCGCATCCTGACCATTCTCGACACCTTCGACACCCTGACCCACCCGCCGCACGGAACGCCCCCCCTGACGCCCGAACAGGCCCTGAGCGTCATGACCGCGCAGGCCCGGCAGGCCCTCGACCCGGACCTCCTGACCGCCCTGACGCCGCTGCTGTCCCGCCCGTTCCCGCCGGAGGCCCCCGCACCGGCCGGCCCCCTCCCGGACAACCTGAACCTGAACTGACCGCGTGGGTGGAGCGCTCCGGCATCCGTATCAGGGTGGGCACTGCGCGCCGCCCGGAGCCGCTTACACTGGACGCATGGACGCGCTGGCCCTCTTCAACGGCGTACTGCTGAACCTCGCCGTGCTGATCGCCGGGGTGTTCCTGGTCAGTCTCACGTTCTACGAGGTGGGCCGCCCCGACCGCCCGGCCGCGCTGGTCCTGCGCTACCTCGCGCTGGTGGCCACCTCGCTCCTGGCACTGGCGAACGCCGTGCCGCTCGCGCCGGGCATCCTGTTCGACTTCCGGATGGTGCCGGTCGCGCTCGTGGCCCGCCGGCACGGGCGCCTGGCCGGACTGGCGGTGGCCCTGCCGATCGGCGTGTACCGCTTCCTGCTGGGGGGAGTGGGGGCCGGACCGTCCCTGGTGCAACTGCTGCTGGTGGCGTGGCTGGCCGCCCCGGACGGCCGCTGGCTGAACCTGAGTGCCGCGCAGGGAGACGCGCTGCTGCGCACCCCCGGCGTGGCCCTGCGCCTGTTCGCGGTGGCGAACCTGCCCCTGTTCGTCGCGTTCGCGCTGGGCGGGCAGCCGTGGACGCGGGCCGCGGCGTCCTACGCGGGCCTGGTGGTGCTGAGCGCCCTGGGCCTGCTGCTGGGACAGGTCGCCGGACACACCCGCATGCGCTCGCTGTCCCAGACGCGCCACTACCGGACGCTGGCGTTCACGGACGCCCTGACCGGCGCCCTGAACCGCCGGCAGTTCGAACTGGACCTGCCGGCCGCGCCGGACGGTACGCACCTGCTGCTCCTGGACCTGGACCACTTCAAGCGCGTCAACGACACCTACGGGCACGATACCGGCGACCGGGTCCTGCAGGCCTTCTGCGACCTTGCGCAGGCCAGCGTGCGCAGCGGCGACCGCCTGTACCGGCTGGGCGGCGAGGAGTTCGCGGTGCTGCTGAGCAGCCCGGGTGCAGGCGCGGCCGAGGTGGCCGAACGGATCCGCCTGCAGGTGCAGACGCTCCTGGCGCGGCAGGTGGGCCTGCCGGACGAGACCTTCACGGTCTCCGGCGGCCTGGTCCCCGTCGGCCCCGACGCGACCGCGCTGGCCGACGAACGCCTGTACCTCGCCAAGATGCAGGGCCGCAACCGCGTCGTCCGCGCCGCGTGAGGGCCGTGCGGGACCGGTGGCGCGCCCCGCGCCGGCCTGCTCCGCGGCGCGACGCCCGGCCCGGTGTCGTATTCTGGTGTGTCCGTCATCCGGCGCGCGGCCCGCGGCCGCCCCCGGCGACGTCACCTCCCGTCCGACCGGTGCCGGTCTGACCGGCCGAGCCCCCGACCTTCACCCGCCCGCGCCGACGCGTGGGTGCGTCCCACTCCAGGAAAGCCGTCCCTGTCATGTACCTGCTCGCTCATGTTCCCGCCACGCGTGCCGTTCTCGAGCACGTTCATCAGCACCTGACCGAACAGGGGCTCACGCACGCGTCGCTGCTCGTTCCCGGCCGGGAGGAGGCCGCGGCCTTCGACCTGTTCACGGGCCTGCACGTCGTCGATCACGGCGGCCGGCAGGCGCACCTGAAATGCCTGCTGTGCCCCCCGGGTTCCGGACACCACCTGCGCTACGAGTTCCGCGTGACCACCCTGACCGGCGAGCAGATCGGCCCGATCGGGAGTTCCTGCGTGTTCGCGCGGGTGCTGGGCGAGGAACGCGGCCGGCAGGTCGGCGCGCACCTCGCGGACCAGGTGGGCGCGCACGTCCGCCGCACGCAGGCGCAGTCGCAGGCGGACCTGCTGCAGAGCGCCGGGAACTGGCGCGACTACCTGCGCGCCCAGGGCCTCGACTGGGTCCTGCCGGCCATGGCGGGCGGCGGCGGCCTGAGCGCCGGGCTGCGCGAGAAACTCCAGCGTCTGCAGGACACCGAAAAACCCCTGCCGCTGGCCCTGCTGGGTGAACTGCGCGCCCTGACCCGCGCCCGCCGCGACGAACCGGCGCCCAGCGCCTTCGCGCCCGCCCCGGCCGCCTTTCAGGTTCCGGCGGCGCCGGCGCGGCCCCGGCGGACCCTCCGGCCCCGCGCCGGCGCCGGCAACCGCATGGACCACGTCGAGTGGGAAGAGTACCTGCGCGCCAGCCGGCTCACCAACCTCGTGGGTCACTGGAACGCCGTGCAGGCGCAGCTGGACATGCCGGAAGACACCCGCGACTTCCTGCTCGAAACCATCCGCGGCCGCCGGCCCTTCCGCCTGGAGGACCTGACCCTGCTGCAGGGCCTCGCGCGGGACGCCGCGGTGCTCGAACAGCTGCGGGAACTGGGACCGCCGGAACGCCTGCGGCCCACCGTCCGCGCGCCGCGCGTGGAACGCGTGATCGAACCGGGCAGCGGCCTGGAACTGCTCGACGTCCGGGACGACCCTCACGTGCAGGGCGCCCGCGCGTGGCTGTGGGGCCTGAAGGCCGTGTTCAGTCCCGCGCAGTGGCGGCGCGTGGAGGCCGGCATCAACACCGGCGCGCTGCGGGCCGATGATTACGCCGCGCTGCGCCAGACGCTGCTGGCCCTGCCCGGGGAGGGCGAGCCGGGCACGCCCCGCACGGCGCGGCAGTTCCTGACGTACGTGGCGCTGCTGCTGGGCCGCGAGAAACGCGTGGAACGCGCCCGCGAACTGCTGCACGTGCGGCGGCAGGCGACCAGCCTGATCGTGCTCGACGGGCTGTGGCAACGCTACCGGGACGGGAAACCCATCCAGGAATCGGAACTGGTGGGCCGCGCCCTGAACGGCACCCGCCGTGACGCGCCCGCCCCGGCCGCGGCGGTCACCCCGCCCGGCAGGGCCACCAGGGGCAAGGCCGCAGCCGGGGCGCAGGGTTCCGGCAAGCAGGCCCCCGGCCGGCAGGGTTCCGGCAAGCAGACCGGCGCCACCGGGCAGACCGCCGCGAAACACCCGGCCGGGAAGGTGGCCTCGCCGCAACCGCCCGCCGCGCCGGACCCGGCGGCGACCGACCCGCTCGCCGCCGACCGCGCCGCCCTGCAGGAAGGCTGGGGGCGCGGCCTGTCCAGCCTGGTGCCGCCCGCGCATCGCCGCGCCGTGAGCCGCGCCGTTCACCAGCCGCCGGGCCGTCTCGACCGCGAGCAACTGCGGGTCGCCCGGCACGCCCTGGACGTGTACCGCCGCGTCGCGCGGGCCGGCACGCCGCCGAAGAAGGTGTTCACCACGCCGCCCGGCCCGCGCACACCCGACGCGTACGCGGCGGCCCTGGCGCGGCTGTTCACGGACCTCGGCGTGCCGCACCTGCGCGCCCCGCTGGCCGAGCGCGGCGCCGGCTGGTTACAGGCGACCTTCCCCACGCCGTACCGGCACTACGAGCGAACCGGGGAGCTGCACCGCGACCTGAACGCCATCCTGAACGCCCTGAGCTGACCGCGGCGCCCGGCCGGGTCGCGCTCGCCGCAAGCGCCGCCCCTGCCGGGAGCGGCGGTCAGCGCCCCGGACGCTTACGGTCCGGACGAAACCTTCCGTCCGGGTCCGTGGGTCGGGTGGGGCGGGGGGAGGGTCGTCAGGACGGCCGTGGTGCCCAGCACCGCCAGCAGCAGCAGGGCCTCGCGGGCCAGCATCCGCCGCGGCCGGGACCGCGCCGCGAAGGCCCGGCGGACCAGCCCGGCCGCGCCGACCGCCAGGACCACCAGCGTCAACTTGACGAGCAGGGTCTGCCCGTACAGGTCACCGGTCCACTGCGCGGGCGTCTGCAGGTGCCCGCCCGCCATCAGCAGGCCGGTGACGGTCAGGACGGTCAGGCTGCCCAGCGCGGCCGGCGTGAAGCGCCGCGCGAGCGCCGGCCCGAGTGGCCGGACCGTCAGCAGCGCGAACACGCCGCCCACCCAGACCGACATCGCGCCCAGGTGCGCCGCGTGCAGGGCCCGTACCCACGCGCCGTGACCGGCACCGTGGCCCACACCGGCCGCTCCCCACGCGAGCAGCAGGGCCGCGCCCAGCGCCGGCCAGGACCAGCCGCCCAGCCCGGCGGCCACGAGCAGCAGCGCGCCGGTCAGGCCGGTCAGCATGGCGCGGCCACCGGCCGTGCCGGTCAGGTAATCCAGCAGGTCCGGCGGCGCGTGAAATCCCAGGACGTCCAGCGTCACGGCCACCTGGCCGCCCCACCCGAGCAGCAGCAGGCCCAGGCCGGCGCCCAGGACCCGCAGGCGCGGATGGCCGGGCGTGAGCCAGTGGCGGGTCAGGGCGCCGCCCAGCAGCGCCGCGGCGCCCGCCAGACTCAGGGCGGCCAGCACGGTGTTCACGGGGCGTACCCCGGGCGGTCCGCGGGCATCACCGGACGCGGAAGGTGCTGTGGCCGGTGACCGGGTGACCGTCCTCCGAGAGGATCTTCCAGGCGACCACGAACGGTCCGGCCTTCAGGGACGCCTTCAGGGGCAGGGTGAGCCGCACGGCCGCGCCGGTCACCACGCCGGGCCGGCTCGCGAGCCGCGCCGAGTCCGCCGGTTCGGCCAGGGCGCGCCGCGCCGCCTCGGGGACGCTCACGCCCGCGGGGACGGCCATCACGCGGAACGTCGAGAAGCGCAACTCGACCGGTTCGCTGAAGGTCAGGGTCACGGCCGCCGGGGCGCGCACGGTGGCGGCCGGGGCCGGGGTCACGCCCGACACGGCGGTGTGGGCCGCCGCGACGGACAGGGTCAGGGTGGTGAGCAGGGTCAGGGTCTTGTTCATGGGGTCCCTCCGGGCGGGGTGGGGAAGGGGCGCGGTCACCTGACGGTGGTCCTGCTGGCCGGTCCCTCGGCGGGGTTGCTGTCGTCCCAGGCGACGACGCTGCCGTCGCTGTACGTCTGGTGGATCTTCCAGACGAGTTCCGCGGCCTGCGGGGGGTTCTTCGCCTGGAAGTAGAAGCGTGCGTATTCCATCGGGGCCACGCGGCCCGTCCAGATCACCTCGCGGATCAGGCCGGCGTCGTTCTTCACGACCGTGCGGGTGAAGCCGGGGGTCACCTGAAAGCGGCTGAGGGTGACGCCCGCCGGCACGATCAGCCGGATGCGGGTGGTGCTGAGGTCCTTCTCGGTGGGGACGTTCAGGCGGTACGTCTCGCTTTTCCCGGCGACGGACTCGCTCAGGCCGGCCTCGGTGCGGACGGTGGCGTGCGCGCCGGCGACGGAGAACAGCAGGGCGGAAGCGACGGGCAACGCGGTATTCAGTTTGAACATGGGACCTCCAGGGGTCGGGGTCAGGGGGCCCGCGGGCCCCGGGTGCGTGGAGACGGGACGCAGGGGTTCCACGGGGTGGCTGCGCCTGCCGGAGCGGCCGGCAGGGGAGACCCCCTCTCGGGTCTGGCGGGCTCGGGTCTGGCGGGGGCAACCCGGCGCGCTTCACCGGGGCGCGGGAGGCACGCGTCAGGGCGGCCCTCAGCGCCGGTGGATCCTGCGGTCAGGCCCGGGGATGGGGCGGCGCACGCGGGTCGGCGTGACGCACGGCGGCCGTGGCCGGTCCAGTCGGGCGGACGGCCGCGGCCGCCATGCGGGCGGTCAGGGGAAGGGGCAGGGCCGCCGGCGCCGGATTCAGCGCGAAACCGGCCGTGAGGCACAGGGGGCAGTGGGGAGCGGCGTGCTTCCCGGGGTGTGGCGGGGCGTTCGGCGCGGCGTCGCTCAGGCCGGGGGCGTGGGTTGCGGGCGCCGCGTGGCCGGGCCGGTCGTGCGGGGTCCGGTGCGCGCCGTGTCCGGGGGGGTGGCCGACCGCCGGCGTGGTCACCGTCACGGGCCGGGGCGCGTGAACCCGGGTCGCGCCGGGCCGGTCGAGGCCCAGGCCGCCCACGCCGGGGCTGCGGGTCAGGTGCATCAGGGACGCGATCACCGTCAGCAGCGCCAGCACCCACCTTCCCACCGGGGGAACGGTGGGGGGGTGGGGGGCGCGCCGGAACCGCATGGCGGGAACCATACCTCAGCCTTCCGGTGTGAATGTCCTGCCGGTCACGAACACCTGCGGCACGTCCACGCGGGGCTGGGCGGGTCCCTTGACGTCCGGGAGCGGCGGTGTACACTCGGGGCAGTCACCAGGGGTGCCGGGCCCGCGCGTTGCGGGCGGCTGAGAGAACGTCGTGTTCAACCCTAGGAACCTGATCTGGTTTGTACCAGCGGAGGGAGCGTGACGGGTGCCGAAACAGTTGTCGTGTTTCGCCCCCCTCCGGCGTGTGAGGGGGGCGTTTTTTTTATTGCCAAGCCACTGACCTGACCCACCCTGCCGGGCTGCCCCGCTGACGGCAGCCCCCCACAACCGGACGCCCGCACGGGTGCCCGGCGGCCCTGTCCTGTTCCCAGTTGCCCGGAGTGTGCATGACCACCCTGACCCCACCCCCGACCGACCCTGCGACCGAAGCCCTGACGATTCTCGACCCGGAGCTGACCGCGCCGTTCCCGAACAGCGAGAAGGTGTACCTGACCGGCACGCTGCACGCCGGCGTGCGGGTGCCCGCGCGGCGCATCCGGCAGTCGCCGACCCTGGAACGCGTGGGCGACCTGACCCGCACCGTGCCGAACCCGGCCCTGCTCGTGCCGGACACGAGCGGGCCGTACACGGACGCCCGCCTGAGCGTGGACCTGCGCGCCGGGCTGGGGCACGCGCGCCCCTGGCTGGCCGGGGACGCCCGGCTGGAACTGGCGCGGGAGCGGCACCACCCGGCGCTGGACCTCAGCGGGCCGCTGCCGTTCCCGCGCGTGCCCCGCCCCCGCCGCGCCCGCCCCGGCGCGGGCATCACGCAGCTGCAGGCGGCGCGGCGCGGCGAGATCACCCCGGAGATGGAATTCGTCGCCCTGCGCGAGGCGCTGCGGCAGGACCCGGACTTCGACCTGACCCACCAGCACCCCGGGCAGGGGTTCGGGGCCGCCATCCCGCGCGAGATCACGCCGGAGTTCGTCCGGTCGGAGGTCGCGCGGGGCCGCGCGGTGATCCCCGCGAACATCAACCACCCGGAACTCGAACCCACCGTGATCGGGCGGAACTTCCGGGTGAAGATCAACGCGAACCTCGGCACCAGCATCGTCACCAGTTCCATCGAGGAGGAGGTCGGGAAGATGATCTGGGCGACCCGCTGGGGCGCGGACACGGTCATGGACCTCTCCACGGGTCGGCACATCCACCCCACCCGCGAGTGGATCGTCCGGAACAGCGCCGTGCCGGTCGGCACCGTGCCGATCTATCAGGCGCTGGAGAAGGTGGGCGGCGTGGCCGAGGACCTGACCTGGGACGTGTACCGCGACACGCTGATCGAGCAGGCCGAGCAGGGCGTGGACTACATGACCGTCCACGCCGGCGTGCGGCTGGCGCACCTGCCGCTCACCGCGCGGCGGCGTACCGGGATCGTGTCGCGCGGCGGGAGCATCCTCGCGAAGTGGTGCCTCGCGCATCACCGCGAGAACTTCCTGCACACGCACTTCGCGGACATCTGCGAGATCCTCGCCGCGTACGACATCACCTTCAGCCTCGGGGACGGCCTGCGCCCCGGCAGCGTCGAGGACGCCAACGACGCCGCGCAGTTCGCGGAACTCGACACGCTGGGCGAACTCACCCGCGTCGCGTGGGACCACGGCGTGCAGACCATGATCGAGGGCCCCGGCCACGTCCCCATGCAGCTCATCCGCGAGAACATGACCAGGCAGCTCGACGTGTGCCAGGAGGCGCCGTTCTACACGCTGGGGCCACTCACGACCGACATCGCGCCCGGGTACGACCACATCACGTCCGCGATCGGCGCGGCGCAGATCGCGTGGTACGGCACCGCCATGCTCTGCTACGTCACCCCGAAGGAGCACCTGGGCCTCCCGGACCGGCAGGACGTGCGCGACGGCGTGATCGCGTACCGCATCGCCGCGCACGCCGCCGACCTCGCCAAGGGCCACCCCGGCGCGCAGGCCCGCGACAACGCCCTGAGTAAGGCCCGGTTCGAGTTCCGCTGGGAGGACCAGTTCAACCTGTCCCTGGACCCCCTGAAGGCCCGCGCGCTGCACGACGAGACCCTGCCCGCCGACGCGGCGAAGACCGCGCACTTCTGCTCCATGTGCGGCCCGCACTTCTGCTCCATGAAACTCAGCCACGACCTGCGCGCCCCCGACGTCCTGGCCGGACTGGAGGAGAAGGCCCGCGAATTCCGCGCGCTGGGCGGCGAGGTGTACGTGCCCCGCCAGGCACAGATGGGCGAGGGGGAGGCGTGAACCTCGGCCACCTGTACCTCGTCGCCACGCCCCGCGCCGGGCAGTCGCAGGGCGAGTTCCTGGCACGCATCGAGGCCGCGCTGGACGGCGGCGTGGACACGCTGCAACTGCGCTGCAAGGACTGGGAGGCCACCCCCTACATCGCGCTGGGCGAGCGGGTGGCGGCGCTGGCCCGCCCGCGCGGCGTGCCCTTTTTCATCAACGACCGCGTGGACGTCGCCGCTGCGTGCGGCGCGGACGGCGTGCACCTGGGGCAGGGGGACCTGCCGCCCGCCTGGGCACGCACCCTCGCACCGGGGCTGCTCCTGGGCCGCAGCACGCACGCGCCCGCGCAGGCGCACGCCGCGCTGGCCGACGCCCCTGCCTACATCGCCGCCGGGCCGGTGCACGCCACGCCCACCAAACCGGGCCGCGCGCCCGCCGGACTGGCCTATGTGCGCGCCGTGGCCGCCCTGAACCCGCCGCTGCCCTGGTACGCCATCGGCGGGATCGACGCCAGCACCATCCCCGGGGTGCTGGCCGCCGGGGCGACCCGCGTGGCGGTCGTGCGCGCCGTCCTCGACGCGCCCGACCCCGCGCAGGCCGCATCTGACCTGCTGGCGGCGTTGCGGGGGGTGCCCGCGTGACCCGCCCCGCCACCCTGCCCGCCACCCTGACCGTGAACGGCGAGGCGCGGCCCCTCACGCCCGGCCTGACCCTGCACGCCCTGCTGCGCGACCTGAACGTGAACCCGGCGCGCGTGGCGGTCGCCGTGAACGACGACTTCTACCCCGGCGCGCGCGCGCCGCAGCGCACCCTGGAGGCCGGAGATGTCATCGAGATCGTCCGCATCATCGGGGGGGGCTGACATGGCCTCTGACGCATTCACCCTCGGCGGCAAGGTGTTCACGTCGCGCCTGATGACCGGCACAGGCAAGTTCACGGATTTCGGCGTGATGCGCGAGGCGCTCGCCGCGAGCGGGTCGCAGATCGTGACCGTCGCCATCCGCCGCGTCGAATTGAAGGCCCCGGGGCACGACGGGCTGCTGGACGCCCTGGACTGGGACGCCGTGCAACTCCTGCCGAACACCGCCGGGTGCCGCACGGCCGACGAGGCGCTGCGCGTGGCGCGGCTGGCGCGCGTGGCGACCGGCGTGAACTGGATCAAGCTGGAGGTCATCCCGGACGCCCGCTACCTGCTGCCCGACCCCGTGGGCACGCTCCGCGCGGCCGAGGCGCTGGCCGCCGACGGGTTCACGGTGCTGCCGTACGTGCAGGCGGACGCGGTGCTCGCCCGCGCGCTGGAGGACGCCGGGTGCGCCGCCGTGATGCCCCTGGCGAGCCCCATCGGCTCCGGGCGGGGCCTGCGCAGTCCCGAGCTGCTGCGCACCGTGCTGGACGGCGCGCGCGTGCCCATCATTGTGGACGCGGGCCTGGGCGTTCCGAGCGACGCGGCGCAGGCGCTGGAACTCGGCGCGGACGCCGTGCTGGTGAACACCGCGATCGCCGAGGCGCGCGACCCGGTCGGCATGGCCCACGCGTTCGCGCTGGGCGTGCAGGCGGGCCGCGCGGCGTTCCTGGCCGGACGGATGCCCGAACGCACGCACGCCAGCCCCAGCAGCCCGCTGGGCGGGGTGGTGCGTCTGCCCGACCCGGAAGTGCCCGTGTGACACGGGAAGCCGTGTCTCTGCTCCTTCCCCGGCGGGGAGGAGGCCGGGATGGGGTGAGCCCGTGATCCGCGTGCGGGAGGTGATCGTGGTGGGCGGCGGCCTGATCGGGGCGCTGGTGGCGTTCACGCTGCGGGGGGCGGGTGCGGACGTCCTCGTGCTGGACGCGGACCGGCCGGGCGCGGCGTGGCGGGCGGCGGCGGGCCTGCTGACCCCGGACGGCGAGCGGCTGCGCGGCACGCCCCTGCACGCGGACGCACTGGAGGGACTGCGGCGCTGGCCCGCGCTGGCGGCGCGGCTGGAACGCTCGGGCCTGCCCGTTCACCTGCGGCCCGGCGTCACGCGACTTCAGGCGGGCGGTGGGGTGGTCTGCACACCCGGCGAGGGGAGCCTGCACCCGCCGTCGGTGGTCCGCGCGGCCCGGCAGGGGCTGGAGGTCGTGGCCGCGCAGGTCCAGGCCATCGGGCCGTCGGGCGGCGGGGTGCGGGTGCGGACGGACGCGGGCGACTGGTACGCCGGGCAGGTGGTCCTCGCGGCGGGCGCGTGGAGCGGGGCGTTCGGCGTGCCGGTGGGGGCGCGGCAGGGGCAGGCGCTGCTGCTGCGCGGCGCGCCCGGGGTGGGCGCGTGGTATGGCCCACCCGCACAGGGGTTCTCCCGTTACGCGCTGTCCCGCCCGGACGGGCTGTACGTCGGCGCGACGAGCCGCGACACCTGGGCCGTGACGCCCGACCTCCACGCGGCCCGCTGGCTGCGCGGCGCCGCCCGGACGCTCGTGCCCGGGGTGGACGGGGCGGAGGTCGCCGCGCACCTCGTGGGCCTGCGCCCGGTCACGCCGGACGGGATGCCGCGGGTCGGGCCGCACCCCACGGTGCCGGGCGTGCTCGTCGCGGCGGGGCACGGGCGGCACGGGTCGCTGCTCGCCCCGGTCACGGCGGCGCGCGTACAGGCACTGGTCGAACAGAGCGTGAGCGCATGACCGTCCCCGTTGCCCTGACCATCGCGGGCTCGGATTCCGGTGGGGGGGCGGGCATCCAGGCGGACCTGAAGACCTTCGAGGCACATGGCGTGTACGGCGCGAGCGTCCTGACGCTGATCACCGCGCAGAACACGCGGGGCGTTCAGGCGGCGCACCCGCTGCCGCCGGAGCTGGTGGCCGCGCAGCTGAGATCCGTGCTGGACGATTTCCCGGTCGCGGCGGTGAAGACGGGTGCGCTGGGCAACGCGGGGCTGGTGTGCGCCGTGGCCGACATCCTGCGGGGCCGGGACCTGCCGCTGGTCGTCGATCCGGTGATGCTCGCCAAGAGCGGGGACGCCCTGCTGGACGCCAGCGCCCTGCACGCCCTGCGGGACGACCTGCTGCCCCTGGCGACACTCGTCACCCCGAACGTGCCGGAGTGGGCGGCGCTGCGCGCGGCGGGCGTGCCGGACACCACGCCGCTGCTCCTGAAGGGTGGGCACGCGCCGGGCGGGACCGTCACCGACGAACTGTGCGCCCACGGCCACCACCTCACGCTGCGCGCGCCGAGGCAGCACACGCGGCACACGCACGGCACGGGCTGCACGCTGTCGGCAGCGATCACCGCGAACCTCGCGCGCGGTCTGGCCCTGCCGGACGCGGTGCGGGCCGCGCACGCGTACCTGCAGGCCGCGATCCGCGCCGCGCCGGGCCTGGGCGCGGGGCACGGGCCGCTCGGGCACCGGGCGGCGGGGGAGCTGCGGTCCCCCGCCTGACCGCGAATCCGTTCAGGCGGAGGCGGGCGTTCAGGCGGAAGCGGGCATGTCGAGGGGCTCCTCGGTGACCTCGTCCCAGCTCAGGCCCAGGTCACTGAGCGGCACGAAGTTCAGGTCGCGCAGCGCGGCGCGCAGCTGTTCGGTCCAGGCGTCCACCCGCTCCTGCGCCTCGCGGGCCGCGTGCGGGGTGGGGGCCCGCCACAGCCGGAAGGACTTCGCGGGCCGGTTGCGTTCCCGCTGCTGCTCGTCGAGCGCGCCGGCCAGACCCCAGGTGGCGGTCGTCACGCGGTCCACCAGTCCGTGGCTCTCGAGTTCGTGGGCGTGACCGCCGCCGATCAGGGCGCGCAGGGTGACGGGATCGCTGCCCAGGGGGGACACGCAGCGGGTGTGCAGGTGCTGGGTGTGCCCCAGGTCGGTGTTCAGGCCGATGCTGGCCGCTGGCCGCTGCAGCCGCTCACCTTGCGCCGCCACGAAGGCCGGGGCGCGGCCGGTCGCCTGCGGGTCCGCCAGGGCGATGACGCGCAGCCAGCGCGCCTGGGTCCGGTGGGCGTGGATGACCGTGATGGCCTGAGCGGCACGGTACATGATGTCATCAGTGGCCAGCAGCTGCTCGGGGAACATGCTGGCAGCGTAAGCGGCCGGGTCGCACAAAAGCCTTAATTCCGGAAAGTGAACGCCACGCCCGTGTGCCGTCCATCCCTTAAGCTGGGCGGCATGCTGCGCCGCGCCCTGAGCACCCTCGGCTGGACAGCGGCGGGAGTGGCGGCGCTGGGCGTCGCCAACACCTACCGCTTCCAGATCACCACCCACCGCGCTCCGCTGCCCGGCCTGACCCGCCCGGTACGGATCGCGCACCTCAGCGACCTGCACTACGGGGTCTTCATGCGCCGCCGCTCGGTGCGCCGCTGGGTGCAGGCCACCCGGCAGGCCCGGCCGGACGTGATCGTCGTGACCGGCGACTTCCTGGACAGCGGTGTCGGGCGGCGCCGGCACGGGAAACTGCTGGCCGAACTCGCCCACCTGCACGCCCCGCTGGGCGTGTACGCCGTGTGGGGCAACCACGACTGGACCAGCCTGAACACCAACGCCACCCGCCAGGATTTCGCCGAGCAGCTGGCCGGGGTGGGGGTGCGGCTCATCAACAACGCGGGCGTGCAGGTCCGGGACGATCTGTTCGTCGCGGGCGTGGACGACTGGTGGTTCGGTCAGCAGGACCTCGCCGCGGCGCTCGGCGAACACGCGGGCGGCGCGGTGGTGCTGCTGGCCCACAACCCCGACTACCTGTCACAGGTGCCGGCCTGGGTGGGCCTGACGCTCAGCGGGCACACGCACGGTGGGCAGGTCCGCCTCCCGCTGTTCGGCCCGCTGAAACGCCGCAGCACCCTCCTGAACGTGCTGCGCGGCTGGGTGCGCGGGGACCGGATCGTGCAGTCGCCTGCCGAGGGGACGCCCGCGCCGACGCCGAACGGGCAGGCGCTGGGGTTCGTGTCGCGTGGGCTGGGGGTCACGGGTGTGCCGCTGCGCTGGGACTGCCCGGCAGAACTGGTGCTGCTCGACCTGCATGAACCCACCTGATCCCCGGACCGCGCCCTTCCGTGCCTGTTCCCGTGGGGAAAACGCGTCCAGTACGCACTTTCCGCGGCTTCCTCACAGGAGGGCCGTGAGCGGCCGGGTCAGTCCTTGTGGGATGTTCAGGACCTGTCTTGTGGCCGCGGCCTGTTCACACTAATGCCAATTGGTTTGAAAAACAGACCCGCGGGCCATTACACTGCCGGGACATGATCCCATTGCCGCTGCATTCTTCCCGGCGGGCCGCGTGACCCTCGTCCAGCTGCGCAACGCGGTCACCATCAGCGGTCTCGACGACCGCGCCCTGCGTGTCCGGGCGGTCGAGGCCGCCAGCACCTACGACGACGACATGCTCACGATGATCACGCACGCCTACATGACCGTCGCCAGCCGCAAGGGCGCCCGCACCAGCCGCCGCACCCTGGAAGCCTACGCCCTGGCCGTCAAGGACTACGTCCGCTGGGCCGAGCAGAGCGGCGTGTCGGTCCTGCGACCGGGCCGCCGTGACGGTGGCCGCTACGTCGCGCACCTGCAGACCCGCCCCAGCCGCGGCCGGGGCCGCTGCGGGCCGCTGTCCGCCGCGACGGCCGCGCAGTACGTGGCCGGCGCGCGCGCCCTGTACCGTGCGCTCAGCTGGGCCGGTGCCACCGACGCCCACCCCTTCCAGGACGCGCACGTCGCGCCGGACCCCACGCCCGGCATCGTGAAGAACCCCCCCTACCTGCACGAGGTCGACCAGGTGCTGGCGCACTGTGACGCGCGTCTGGCCGCGCTGCTGCTGCTGTGCGCCCATGCCGGGCTGCGCGTGAGCGAGGCGCTGGCTGTCACGACCGCCGACCTGCACGGGTCCTCCCTGACGGTGCGCGGCAAGGGTGGCCGGGTCCGGCGGGTGCCGCTGGGCCGCCGGGTCCGCGAGGCCCTGGGTGCGGCGCCGCCCGTCACGGCCGACGGGCGGCTGTTCGACTGGAAGTACGCGCAGGCCACGTACCGTATGCGCAAGGCCTTCCGCGCGGCCGGGCACGCCGAGGCGTGGCGGGGCTTTCACGCGGCCCGCAAGCATTCCGGTACGCGGCTGTACCAGGCGACGCGGGATTTCACGCGGGTGGGCCTGTTCCTGGGGCACGCGTCCGTCGATACCACCCGCCGGTACGTGGCCGTGCAGGACAACGATGTGGCGGGTGAGGTCGAGTTCTTCTGATGTCGTACGGACTCGGATTGAATGGCTTACAGAGCCGTTCAATCCGGGCGAGGCGAGGAGGCGCTGGGCGGGTTCCGGACGTTGCGTTGACAGATCGGACCACCACCGATCTGTGAACGAAACAAACGGCAGTCCGTATCAGGGAGACGCGGACGGTCGCTCTCTGTTGTTGGTGTTCTTGCTGGAAGGGCGCGGTCAAGAAGGGCCTGTTCAATATATTGATGTTTATATGAAATGAACCAAGATGCCGGGCTGCAGAGGTGGGCATCGCCTGCCCGTTGCAGGCAGACGCCTCCTCGGAGCGCACGCCGGCGCAGGAGCAGCATCCTGGGAACCCCGGTTGAGTCGCCAGCGCTCCCGGCAGAGACCGGAGGTTCAGGCAGTAATGGGGAATGATCCGCAGGGAAGCCCGTGGGACGGGAGGCGTGGTTCGGGTGGAATCACGGAGCAATGCCGGTACGGACGCCTGGGCCTTAGCCCATGCCTGCGGCCTGTCCCATCCGGAAGCCGGGTGGCATCAGGACCCTCCGATGCCCGGGGTGCAGGAGGGCAGCTCGGACTCTCCCCCCTCTACCTCCTCTTCCTCCGCATTCATATACAACTGAATACATTGAGTGCAGGCCAGAGCTCAGCCGACCGGACCGACCAGCACAGCGCGGACATCGTTCAGGTTATGCCCCGTCAGGCCCGTCACCAGCGTGTCTCCCAGCGCCTCGAAGAAACCGTGCGAGTCATGCGAGCGCAGGAACGCCCGCACGTCCAGCCCCGCCCGGACCGCCCGCGCGAAACTGTCCGGCGTGAGAAACGCCCCCGCCGCGGCGCTGCTTCCGTCCACGCCGTCACTGCCGGCCGACAGGGCGTACACTCCCTCCTCTCCCAGCGCCGCCAGCAGGGCCAGCGCGAACTCCAGGTTCCGCCCCCCACGGCCGCTGCCGCCCGTCAGCGTCACGGTCGCCTCGCCCCCCGAGAGCAGCACGACCGGCGCCGGAACCGGCGTGCCGTGCGCCCGGACCGACCGGATCACCGCCGCGTGAAACCCGGCCAGGACCTGCGCCTCGCCCGTGAAGGTATCACCGAGAATCACGGCCGGCACACCCCGCGCCCGCAGGAACGCCCGCGCCGCCTCCAGCAACGTGCGGTTCGAGCCGATCACCTCCCACGAGGCGTTCGGCAGCACCGCAGGCGTGCCGGCGCGTCCGCGGCGCAGGGACGCGCGGACTTCCGGGGCGGGCAGCGCGTACCGGTCGAGCACCGCGAGCGCGTCCGCCGGCGTGGTCGGGTCCGGGACGGCCGGGCCGCTCGCGATGAAGGCCGGGTCGTCCCCGACCACGTCCGAGAGGATCAGGGACCGGACGTGCGCGCGCGTGGCGGCGGCCAGCTGCCCACCCTTCACGCCGGACAGGTGACGGCGCACGGTGTTGATCTCATGAATGTCGGCGCCGCAGCGCAGCAGGTCACGGGTGAGGGCCTGCTTGCCTTCCAGGGTCACGCCGCGCGGCAGGCACAGCAGCGCGCTGCCCCCGCCGGACAGCAGCAGCAGCGCCCGCTGCGAGGCCCCCAGCGCCCGCAGGCGCCCCAGGACCTCGCGGGCGGCCGCCTCGCTGCTCGCGTCCGGCACCGGGTGCGCGGCGGTCCGCACCACGGCGTGGGCGGGCAGGCCCGGCAGGTCCGTCCCGCCTGGCCCGGCCGGCCGGACGACCAGGGCCGGCACCTGCGGCCAGCGGGCCAGCGCGGCGCGCGCCATCGGCACGCTGGCCTTCCCGACCGCCAGGATCAGGTCGGGCTGCGCCTCCCGCGCCAGGTGCGGCGCGAGCAGCCGCTCCGGGGACGCCACCGTGAGTGCGTGCAGGAACGCGTCCCGCAGCAACGCACGCGGGTCGCCCAGGGAACCGGGCCGCAGGTCGGTCATGGCTGCCTCCTCGGCCGGCGGGCGCGGCCTGCCATGATGATAGAGCCGCTTTCGACCGCGTCGGAAGTCTGTTCTTCCCATGCCTCCCTTCGCTGCTTCGCGGCTGTTCCCGTCCGTCCTGCCCGTCGACACTCACCCGCTCTCCTGCGGAGCGTGACAAGTCCGCCCGGCCAGACAGCCTGCCTCTTCATGGCCCATGCTCCAGACGCGAGCCGCGCCCATGACCCCCACGTTTCCCGGAGGACCACCTGCCCGCCACGCCCACCCCGTCCGCCTTCCCTCCGCCGGGGCCCGTCACGCTGAGGGCCGTCACGCCCGCCGACCGCGCCGCGCTGGGCGCCGTCGCCCACGCCACCGGTTTCTTCGGTGAGCCGGCCCGGTACTTCCCGGACCGCGCGCTGTTCACGGCGCTGTGGATCGACCCCTACCTGCGCGGCGGTGTGGGCTGCCTGCTGGCCGAACGGGACGGGCAGCTCCTGGGGTACGTGCTGGGCCGCGCCGACCCGGGCGGGTACCGCCGGGCGCTGCTGGCCGCCGCAGGCCGGGTCGCGGGCCGGATCGTGCGGCCGGACACGCGCCTCAGCCTGCGGTACCTGCTGCGCGCCGCACGTCACCCCGGGCCGCACGCGGACGAACGGCAGTACCCGGCGCACCTGCACCTGAACCTGCTGCCCGGCGCGCGCGGTCAGGGCGTGGGCCGCCAGTTGCTGCTCGCGCACCTGCAGGCCCTGCGGGACGCGGGCGTGCCGGGCACGCAGCTCTCGACGACCACCGAGAACGTCGCGGCCCTCCGGCTGTACACCCGGGCCGGGTTCGAGGTCGCGGCGCAGCGGGACTCGGACCTGTGGACGCCGTGGCTGGGCCGCCCGGCGCGGCACGTGGTCATGGTTCAGTCCCTGCGGGCGCCGTCCCCGGCAACGCCTGCGGGCTGAGAAGTTCGTTGCGGCGCACGAACGCCCGCATGAACCGCCCGAGCACCTCGGTCTGGGTGCCGTACGCCTCCACCGCCCGCCGCTTGGTGTCCTGCTGCGCCGGCGTGAGCGGCACGCGCTGCCACGGCAGGGCCCGCGCGCGCGGCGGCACCGTCAGCGGCCCGTTCAGGTGCAGGCCCTTGGGAAGCGGCCACTCCAGTCCGCCGTGAACCACCCAGAACCGCAGGCGCTGCTCCGCGTGCCGCTCGGCCATCAGGCGCAGCGCCAGGAACGACACGGTCCGGTGGTCCGGGTGGAAGTCCTGCGGGGCGGGGGCGAGCACCACGTCCGGGTTCACGCGGCGCAGCACGCCGCGCAGGTCCGCCTCCAGCGCCTGCCCGGTGAAGGGCCGGCCGGGCCGCAGGGCGCCCCGCACGTACACCGCCGCCGCGCCGGTCCGGGGTGAGGTGAGCGGCGAGGCGTAATGCAGGGTGAACAGCTGGAACAGCCCGCCGTCCGGGTAGCCCAGCATCAGAGTGTGCCGGGCGTCCACGCCCAGCAGGGCCACCGCCCGCCGCGCCTCGCTGGCGCGGACGTCACCGAGGGCACGCAGGTTCGCCGGGCCCGGATTCAGCACCCGCTGCGTGAGGGCCGCGTCGAACTCGAAGCCGTCGCCGGGCGTGATCCACGCGACGAACACCTCCGCGCCCGCCGCGCGGGCCTGCAGGATCGAGGCCGCGCAGCACAGCGTCTCGTCGTCCGGGTGTGGGGAGAGGACCAGCACCCGCTGCCCGGCGCGGTAGGGCGGCGCGACCGGCAGGGCCTGCACGCGGGCGCCGCCGCGGTCCACCGGCGTCCACACCGGCAGGTTGATCCAGGCGGCGGCGACCAGCACGGCCCCCAGCGCGATCAGCCGGCGCCGTCCCCGGGGGGGGTCGGGCCGCGCCGCCCGGAACGGGGTGGTCCGCGCGGGGTCCGCAGGGCGGGGCAGGTCGGGCGGGCGGGGCATGCGGGGCATCATAGCCCCCGGCCCGCACCCGGGCCGCGCTCACGTCACCTTCACGGCCGGCCGGGTGCGGCAGACTCGGCGCTGATGAGTGCTCCTTTCCGGGGCGGCCCGGTCTCCCCCGCCCGCCCGACCCCCACGCCCCCCGAACCGCCCCTGACGCCGGCCGAACGGTGGCGGGACCTGCAGGCCACGCTGAGACTGGTGTGGACGGCCAGTCCGCGCCACGCACTGACCTTCGCGGCCACCAGTCTGCTGGGCAGCGCCCTGCCGGCCGCGAACCTGCTTGTCGGCAAGCACCTGCTCGACGCGGTGGCGCAGGCGGCGCAGGGGCAGGTCACGTACCGCGCCCTGCTGGGCCTGCTGGCCGCGCAGGTGGGGCTGGTGATCCTGGGCAGCCTGCTGGGAACCGTGCAGAACGCCGCGCAGCAGTTACTGGGTGACAGCCTGCAGCACACTGTCAGCCGCCGCATCCTGGACAAGGCCACCACCCTGAGCGTCGAGGCCTTCGAGAATGCCGACACCTACGACCGCCTTCAGCAGGCGTACCGGGAGGTCGGGTCGCGGCCGCTGGGGGTCGCCACGCAGCTGGTGTCCCTGGCGGGCGCGGTCGTGACGCTGGGATCGGTGGGGGCGCTCATGACGCAGCTGGGCGTGTGGGTGCTGCCGCTGGTCGTGCTGGCCAGCGTGCCGGGCGTGATCATCAGTAACCGTTTCGGGGTGGAAGGCTACCGCATGCTGCGCCGGCAGACGCACGACGCCCGCGTGCAGAACTACCTGGGCAGCCTGCTGACCTCGGACACGCTGGTCAAGGAGGTGCGGCTGTTCGGGTTCGAGCCGTACCTGCTGGACCGCTGGCGTACCTACTACCTGGGGTTCCGCACGCAGCTCGAGACGCTGGTGCGGCAGCGGTCCGCGTGGAACTTCGGGGCGTCACTGCTCTCCGCGCTGCTGATCGGCGTGGCGAGCGCCCTGATCCTGCGGCGGGCGGCGGCCGGGCAGATCAGCGTGGGGGATTTCAGCGTGTTCGTGCTGGGGATCGCGCAGGTGCAGGCGACCGTCAGCGGCCTGCTGACCGGCGTGAGCGGCATCTACCAGAACCTGCTGTACATGCGTAACCTCTACGCCTTCCTGGAACTGCCGGGCCGGGACCTGGACGCCGGGGACACCTGGGAGGGCCGCATCGAGACCATCGAGTTCCGGGACGTGGCGTTCCGTTACCCGCTGACCGAACGGGACGTGCTGCGCGGCGTGAACTTCACGGTGCGGCGCGGCGAGTCACTGGCCCTCGTCGGGGAGAACGGGGCGGGCAAGACCACGGTCGTGAAGCTGCTGACGCTGCTGTTCCAGCCGACGGGCGGGCAGATCCTCCTGAACGGCCAGGACGCCGCGCGGTTCAGTCCGCGCAGCGTGCAGCGCGAGATGAGCATCATCTTCCAGGATTTCGGGCAGTACCAGATGACCGCCCGTGACAACGTCGCCCTGGCCGAGAGCGGCCGCCTGAACGACGACGCGGGCGTGCAGCGCGCCGTGGCGAGCGCCGGGGCCGGGTTCGTGGACAGCCTGCCGGGCGGGCTGGACACCCCGCTGGGCCGGCTGTTCCAGGGGGGGCGGCAGCTGTCGGGCGGGCAGTGGCAGCGGCTGGCGCTGGCCCGGCTGTACTTCCGGAACGCGTCGGTGCTGGTGTTCGACGAGCCGACCGCCGCGCTCGACGCCCGCGCGGAATTCGAGACCATCCAGGCGCTGCGGGCCGAGGCGGCCGGGCGCATCACGCTGATCATCTCGCACCGCTTCTCGACCGTGCGGCTGGCCGACACCATCGTCATGCTGGAGGGCGGCCAGATCACCGAGAGCGGCAGTCACGACGCGCTGATGGCGCGGCGCGGCCGGTACGCGCAACTGTATGAGCTGCAGGCCAGCGGGTACGCCCCGTCCGGCGGGGCCGGCAGCCACTGATACGGACTCGGATTGAATGGGCTTTGCAGCCCATTCAATCCGAGCGGATGCGACTCGTAGAGCTGCTCCGCAGAGCAGGAGAAAACCGGATTCCGGACGTGGAGTTGGCTGATCGGTGGTGTTCCGATCTGTCAACGAAATAAACGGAATCCGTATGACACGGCCGCGCCGCTCACGACAGGGCCGCGCCCTGGCGTCTGCGGCGCAGTTCGCGTTCCTTCAGTCCCTCGGCCAGGTAGAACGAGCCGATCACCGCCACGAGCGCGCCCACCTGGAGCAGCGCGCCCTCCCAGGTGGCGTGCAGGCCCAGCCACAGGCCCAGCCAGGCGGGCACGGTCAGCGGCAGCGGGTGAACCGGCAGCCAGCCCACCAGCTGCAGCGTGTGGACCGTGTTGCCGACCATCACGCCCAGCACCGCGGCGATCAGGACGCCCGTCCAGATCAGCAGTTTCTTCATGGGCAGTTTCGCCTGCCAAGTGAAGACGAGCGCGCCCACGCCGGTCACGGCCGCCAGGCCCGCCGCCGTCCCGCTCAGCACCGGGGTCACGCCGGCCTGCAGCACCAGCGACTGCAGGAACAGCACGGTCTCGAAGCCCTCGCGGTAGATGCTGGTGAAGCCCAGGACCGCCAGTCCCCACCACTGCGCCTTCCAGGCGGCGGGGGCGTGCGTCAGTTCATGCTTGTGCTTCTGGAAGGCGGCCATGCGGTCCGTCCAGTACACCTGGTGGAAGAACCAGTTCATGATCAGCAGCAGCACGCCGATGGCGATCACGGACACCACGGCCTCGAGTTTCTCGCCGTAGCGTCCCAGCAGCGAGAGGGTCTGCTGCAGGGCCAGCCAGGTCAGGACGGTGGCGACGCCGGCGCCGGCCGCGCCCAGCCACATCGGCCGGCGCAACCTGACCAGCGGGCCCTTGCGGAGGCTGCCCATCAGGGCGGCCAGGATCAGCACCGCTTCGAGGCCCTCGCGGAACACGATGATGCCGGCGTTGGTGGCCACCGCGGTCGGCGCGACGTCCGTGCCCAGGATCTTCCCGACGTCCGCGAGGGTCAGTTGCAGGGCGGCGCGGGTGGCGCTGAAGTCGTCGGGGGTCGCCTGTTCACGGATCAGGGCGGCCAGCCCCCGGGGGCGGGTGCCGTTCCACAGCAGGTCCTCGAGCCTGACCTTGAGGTCCGGGTTGAACACGGCAATCCGCGCCTCGGTGCCGCTTTCGAGCAGGGCGTAGGCGTCCAGGCGGGCGGTCTCGGCGGCGGTCCACTCGCCGTCCTGCGCGGCGGCCACCACCGCGTCGAGCTGGGTGCGGATGACGTCCAGGTCGGCGTTCGCGTCGGTCCTGCGCCAGTCGGCGGGAATGGCGGCGTTCGCGTCGGCCAGCAGGGTCTGCACCTGCCGTTGCAGTCCGTCGGGGGGCAGGACCGACCGCTTCATCGCCTGGGGGGACAGCTGTCCGCCCAGGGCGTGCAGGGCCGCGGTGAGCTGCCTCGCCCGTGCCTGGTCGGGCAGCAGCGGCGCGATGTCGGACAGGGCCGACACGGCGCCGGCGTGGAAGGTGCGGGCCTCGTTGACCTCGACCTCGTGCGTGACGACGGCATGCGGTCCGTTCATGTTCACGCCGCGCGCGTACTCGACCGGCACCAGCGAGAGGAACCGCACGACCTGCGCCGAGCGGCCGTTGCGTTCGAGCTCGCTGAGCGGCGCGGCGCGGAAGCCTTCCAGTGCCGCCTGGACGGCCGGGAGTGAGGCCGGCAGCGCCGCGAGTTGCGCGGTCATCTGCCGCGCGGCCTGCGGGCCGCGTTGAGCGGCGTACGGCGCTTCCAGCAGGCGGAAGTACCCCTGGGCGAGGGCTTTGTTCTCGGCGCTGAGGGTCGTGAAACTGCGTTCCTGCGCGACCCGCAGTTCCCGCAGGGCGTCGTTGAGCCGCGACTGATACGCGTCGAGCAGGTCTGAATGCACCGCCGACAGGGCCTGCCGGGCGGTGATCTTCCCGGCGCTCAGGTCCTGCAGGGCGGTGGTGGCGTCGGCGTTCAGGCGGCTCAGCGGGCTGGCGCTGCGGTACTCGCGGACGACCAGCCAGTCGCTCGCCGCGCGGACGTCCCCGGCCGCGAGGCTGCGTTCCAGTTGCGTGTACGACTCGCGCAGCAGGGCCGTCCAGGCCTGAGCGCCGGCCGCGGCGAGGGCGGGCGCGTCGCCGCGGCGCGCGGCCTGCTCGGCGCGGGCGAGGGCGGCGGGCACCTGGGAGCCGTTCAGGGCCGGCACCGCCCCGGAGGCCCGGCGCGCCTCACGGACAAGCTGCGCGGCCGCCGGGGGGTCGAAGCTCACTTCCAGGGTCGCCTCGGCCAGTCGGCTGCGCATGGCCTCGGCCGGGGTGGCGTGGTCGGCGGCGCGCGCGGTCCAGCCGCCCAGGGCCAGCAGCGCGAGGAGGAACGGCCCGGCGCGGCCTGCGGCGCGCCTATTCAACGTGCACGCCCAGCAGCGCGGCGGCCTGCGTGATCCGCCCGGTGATGACGGTGGCGCGGTTCTGCGCTTCCTTCTGGAGCTGCTCGGCCTGCTCGGGGGTGTAGCGGCGGGTCTTCTCCCGCTGGAGCAGGCGGTCGACGAACGTGGCGAGTTCGTTCAGGCCGCTGCCGATCTGGGTGTCCAGGGTGGCGCTCCTGGCTTTCACGTCCGGGCGCAGCCCGGCGTACATGGCCTGCCAGGAGGCCACGTTGCCTTTCAGGTCACTCAGGCGCGAGATCACCACGAAGTCCTTGCGGGTGCTCTGGGCGCCCAGGACGAAGGGGGTGGTCTTCCAGTCCTCGAAGAAGACCGGGCCGACGGTGGGGACGTTCGCGACGAGCGCCCCGAAGACGTCCTCGCGGGTGGGGTTCCAGGCGGCCGCGGCCCGGCGCAGGCGCTGGCTCTCGCTGTGCAGCCGGTCCGACGCGGCTTTCAGGACGTTCGCGTCGGGCAGCTGGTCCCCGAGGTCCGTGCGGCCGTTGCCGTTCACGTCGAAGGGCACGCCGCTGCTGTAGGCCTTCACGGTGCCCCACAGCGTGCCTTCGGTCACCCCGAACAGATTGCCGGGTCTGGGCAATACCCGGCCGCTGGGGAGGGTGAGGTCGAAGGGAACGGCGTCCTCGGGGCTGTCGGCGGCGCTGGTCCCGGCGTCGAGGATCACGTCGAACGCCGCGAGGGACTCGACGCCGGCGACGATGCCCTCGATGTTCTCGTAGGCGGGACTGGCCTTCTGCCAGCCCTGGCGGGCGGCCTGCAGGGTGGTGCGGACGCCGGGTTGGGTGGCGAGCCGGCGGTAGTTGAAGTTCGCGGCCTTCGCGGCGGCGTAGTAGGTGTCCGCCGCTGTTTTCAGGGCGGCCGTGCCGCTCAGCTGGGTGGTGAGCCGGGTGTCGAGGTAGGTCTTGACGCCGCTCAGGTCCGCTGCGGAGGCGGTGGTGCTGAGCGCGAGGGCCAGGGGGAGCCAGAACTTCATACCGAGATATTGGACTAATCCGATTAAATAAGTCAAGATTGGCGCATGTGGCTCTCCACCCGTGCCCAGTATGGCCTGCGCGCCCTCATCGACATCGGCCGTCACCACGGGCAGTTCGTGTCGCTGCGCGACGTCTCCAGACGACAGGGCATCAGCCACCACTACCTCGAACAGCTCGTGGGCCCCCTGCGCCGCGCCGGGTTCATCAGGAGCGTCCGCGGCGCGCACGGCGGCTACCGCCTCGCCCGCCCCCCCCACGAGATCACCGCCTACGAGGTGGTCATCGTCATGGAAGGCAGCCTCGCGCCCGTCGCCTGCGTCGAGCCCGACCACGCCTGCCAGGCCGCCGGCGTCTGCGGCACCCAGGCCCTCTGGAAGCGCGTCGATGACGCCCTGCGCGACGTGCTCGACCGCAGTACGCTGCGCGACCTCATCCTGGAAGCCGAGAGCGGCGACCACGCACGCCTGCTGCAGCTCACCTGAAAGCAGCCCGGGCCGCCTTCAGCGACAGTTGAACTGTCCTGCAGACAACCTTCATGTCCACCGGCCGTCCCCCCCGACCGGGGGGTCCGGCTGTCCCCCTTTATGTCCGGGTTCTGTCAGAAATCACATTCCCCCACCGGGACTTCATGAAGGGCGCCGGGGGGGGGACCCGGGCAGCCAGCCTGCACACCCCCCCCCACCAGCCCGGATTCTTCACACTTCGCCCCGCGCAGTGTGATTTTTTTTGCATTCGGCCCACCTGAGTCCTTCATGAACCGTCAAGCGGCGGGCGTAAGAGGGGCGTAGGCCCCCCCACCGTAACGTCACGGAAAGAGGCCGTCTCTGGCAGGCCATCACCCCCTCACGACCTGGAGGTCACCTCATGAACAACGTTCCCCGTATGCTGCTGCTGTCCGCTGCCCTGGCCCTGTCCGGAGGTGCGCTCGCCGCCGGTACCGCCGCGAACACCGTCATCACCAACAAGGCCGTCCTGACCTACAAGGACGCCCTGAACGCCAACCGGACCGTCGACTCGAACGTCGCGACCGTCACCGTCCGCCAGGTGTTCGCCGTGACCGTCACGCCCGACAGCCCAGAGACGCCCATCGCCCCGGCCCGCGCCTTCGCGACCTTCGCCGGCGGCACCCGCCAGATCCCCTACACCCTGAAGAACCCCGGCAACGGCAGCGACACCTACACCCTGAGCGTCACGCAGTCCACGGGCGACGGCTTCGACGCCGGCATCCGCATCCTGCGCGGCGGCGTCGAAGTCACGGGTCCCATCACCCTGGCCGCCGAGGCCACCGCCGACCTGATCATCGAGGCGACCGTTCCCGCCGGCACCCCCGACGGCCTCGCCTCGCGCTTCGCGCTGGTCGCCACCTCGAACGGCAGCGCCACCGTCACCGACTCGGACAACTACGCGCAGCTGAGCGTCAGCACCGCCGGCCAGCTGAACCTCGGCCTGAGCGTCTCCCCCACCGGCCCCGTCACCCCCGGCAGCACGCTCTCCTACACCTTCACCGCCACCGTGCCCAGCGGCAACCCCGCGCGCGGCGTGACCGGCGTCGTGACCGTGGACGGCACGCCCCGCAACGGCATCCTGCTGCGCGACCCGCTGAGCAACCAGACCTTCAGCGCGATGGGCGTCGCCACCTTCACCCCGGGCAGCGGCAGCAGCACCCCCACGCTGCTGCGCCTGTACTCCACCGACGGCGGCGCCACCTGGACGGCCACCGCGCCCGCCACGCCCGCGAACGTGAACGCCGTGGCGCTGCTCGTGGAAGGCAGCGGCGACCTGCTCAGCAGCGGCGACAGCGTCAGCCTGCAGTTCAGCACCCGCGTGCCCGATGCGGCCCTGGCGAACACCAGCATCACCAACACCGTCAGCGGCACCTTCGACGGCAACGCCGACGCGGACGGCAACGACACCGGCGAGCAGCCCGTCAGCCTGACCACCACCGTCCAGGTCGCCACCGTCAGCCGCGCCGCCGTCGGGCCGTTCAGCTTCCCGGAAGCCGGCGCGCCCTCCACCGGCACGTACACCATCGGCGGCGTGACCATCGCCCGCAACGACGACACGCAGACCACCCAGACCGACATCGTGGCCGGCAGCAGCGTCACCTTCCGCGAGACCCTGAAGAACACCGGCAACGCCACGAACACCTTCACCCTGGCCGTCAGCGGCGTCCCGGCCGGCTGGACCTGCACCGTGCGCAACATCGACGCCAGCGGCACGCTGGGCAGCGCGATCTCCTCGGCCGTGTCCCTGAACGTCAACGACACCCTGGAATTCGCCGTCACCTGCTCGGTGCCCTTCTCGGCCGCCGGCACGACGAACACCACCCTGACCGTCACGGCCACCCCCAGCGGCGGCGCGGCCGACACCACCACCAGCGTCGTCACCCGCGTCACGGCCGCCGGCCTGCCGGTCCTGGGCAACAGCGACCGCGACCCGACCACCGCCCCCGGCACCACGTCCGTCACGGTCAGCGCGAACCCCGGCAGCAACGCCGTGTTCCCGCTCGAACTGCGCAACGGCGGCCCGGCCGACGAGGCCTTCACCCTGAGCGGCCCCACCGGCACGCGCTACTACATCGACGCGAACAACAACGGCGTCCTGGACGCCGGCGATACCGAACTGACCGGCGCGACCGCCCCGATCACCCCCGGCGGCACCCTGTTCCTGCTGGCCGTCACCCCCATCCCGGCGAACGGGTCGGCCGGCGACACCCCCGTCACCTTCACCGCGACCTCCACCACCGACGCGGGCCGCACGACCAGCGTGAGCGACGTGGCGCGCACCAACGCAGTCACCAGCGGCACCTTCGCGCCGGACGGCGCGCAGAGCACCATCAGCGGCGGCCGCGTGACCTACACGCACACCCTCACCAACACCAGCAACGACGCCGCCAACTTCACCGTGCCGGCCGTCACCTCCGCGCAGGGCTTCGCGTACGCCTTCTCCACCAGCGCCGCCGGTCCCTTCACCTCCACCCTGAGCGGCACGGTCGCGCAGGGCGGCACGCAGGCCATCTACGTGCAGGTCACCGCGCCCACCGTGGGCAGCGCCAGCACGCCCAGCGAGGCCGCCACGGTCGAGGTCAACCTGACCGCGCAGCGCGACCCGCGCGCCACCGTCACCCTGCGGGTCACCGACACCACCTCGGTGCAGTCCGTCCTGGCCAGTGTCAACAAGACCGTCCAGCTGTGCGCGGACGCCGCGTGCAACACCGCCACCCCCATCACGGACGGCAAGGCGAACCCCGGCGACTACCTGCGCTACACCCTGGTGGTCCGCAACGACGGCACCAGCGCCCTGAAGAACGTCGTCCTGCAGGACCAGCTGCCGGTCGACGCGAGCAGCAACATCGTGACCAGCTACGTGAAGCTGGGCGCCAGCAGCTCCGACGTGCTGTTCAGCACCAACGGCGGCACCAGCTGGTTCAGCAGCGCCACCTCGCCCGCCAGCCTGAACGGCGCGGCCGGCAGCTTCCTGGCCGCCCTCGACACCGACGGGGACCGCACCATCACCGACGCGGACGTCCTGAACCCCGGCGCCACCTTCACCGTGACCTTCGTGGTCCGGGTCAACTGAGGCCGCATGTCCTTCCTCCCCTCCATCCCATTCCGGTCGGCCCTGCTGATCACGCTGGCTCTGCTCGGCGCTGGGACGGTCCGTGCCGGGGAGATCCGTAACACCGCCACCCTGCGCGTCAGCGCGCCCGGCGGCACCCCGGTCCTGATTCCGTCGAACACCGTCACGCTGCGCGGACTGGAAGCCTGCACGCCCAGCGTCACGCCCGACGGACAGGGCGGGGCGCCCTCGCGGGTGATCCGCAGCGCCGCGCCCGGCACCATCCTGATTCCCTACACCGTCAGCGTGAGCGGCGACCAGGGTGGCCCCGTCACCCTGCAGGCCAGCCTGCTCGAGGCTGTGGACGGCGTGCAGGTGCGCGTGCAGGACAGCGCCGCCGCCGACGCCCGCGAACTGACCACCCTGACCCTGAACCCCGGCCAGTCGCGGGACGTGACGGTCGCGGTGACCGTGACCCGCGCCCTGAACGCCACGCTGAACGTGAACCTCGCCGCGACCTGCGGCGCGCGCAGCGACCGCGTGAACGTCACGCAGGTGCAGCTGCAGCCGGAAGTGGCGCTGCTGCTCGGCCACAGCGTCACCCCGGCCGCCACGCAGCCCGGCGACGAACCCACCTTCACCCTGACCCTGCCGCTCAGCGGACCGGACGGCGGGTCACCCACCCTGACCGTCACGCTGCCCGCCGGCCTGAACTTCATCCCGGACAGCGCGCAGCGCGGCGCCCAGCCGGTCCCCGCGACCGTCAGCGCCGACGGGCGGCAGGTCACGTTCACGCCCGGAGCGGTCCCGGCCGGGCAGACCCTGACCGTCACCTACCGCGCCCGCGTCGGCGTGGACGCCGTCGGCAGCTCCGGCGGCGACCAGGACCTGACGGCCGTCGGGGTGGCCAGCCTGACCGGCCCGGACGGCCGGACCACCCGCAGCAACGAGGCCGCCGCCACCGTGCGCGTCACGCCCGGCGTGTTCGACCGCCGCGCCACCCTGGTCGGCGAGGTGTTCCTGGACCTGAACGGCAACGGCCGCCGCGACCCGCAGGACTCCCCGCTGGCCGGCGCGCGCGTGCTGCTCGCCAGCGGCGTGCAGGGCGTGACCGACGAGATGGGCCGCTACGCCCTGCGGAACCTGGTGCCCGGCCCCTGGCTGGTCACGCTCGACCGCGACACCGCGCCCTTCGCGCCCGTGCCGGGCTTCGGGCCGCGCGTGGTGGACGTGTTCGCGCTGACCCGCGTGGACTTCGCGCTGCAGCAGCCCAGCGCCGTGACCGGCAGCGACCTGCCGGGCGGGGCCTCCCCCAGCCTCACCACCGTGCGCAGGGGACCGCTGCTGATCACGCGCCGCGTGACGGCCACCGCGGCGGGCGGCAGCGTCGTGACCCTGACCGTCAGCAGCGCCCGGCCCGTTCAGGACGTGGTCGTCACCGACCGCGCCAGTCAGGACAGCGAGGAACGCGCCTTCAACCTCGGGGCCCTGACGGATCCCGTTACACTGCAGTACCTTACCCTCACACCGGCCGGTTCGAACGACCCGGACGTGCTCTGGAGAGAACCATGAAGGTCCCCCTCACACCTTCTTCACGCCCCCCCGTCGCCACGCCGCCCCCACCCTCCGGCCGCCTGCCGCGCCTGCTGGCGCTCGGCGCCCTGCTGCTCAGCGGGGCCCAGGCGGCCCCCGTGATCCTGCGCGCCACCCTGAGCAGCCCCGACGGAACCGCCGTCGCGGCCAGCGTCGAACTGCGCGGCGCCGCCCTCCCGGGCGGCGTTCAGCAGCTGCGCCTGCCGGTCGGCGGGACGCTGCTGGACCTGCCCGAAGGCAGCTACACGCTGCGCCTGAACGGCACCGGCGCCCGTCTGGAACAGAGCCGCCTGGACGTGGGTCCCGGCGGCGCCGACCTCACGCTCACGGTGCAGCCGGACGTGACAGCCACGCTGGACCTCCCGGCGTCCGCGGCGGTCGGCAGCACCGTCACCGCCCGCCTGACCCTGCGCAGCGCCTACAGCGAGCCGCTGACCTTCACGCCGGACCTCAGCTTCGACGAGGGCCTGGTGCCGCTGGGCACCACCAACCTCACCCGGACCGTCCCGGCCGGCGGCAGCGTCACCACCGAGCTTCCGGTGCTCGTCGGCAGCGCCGGGCCGCTGGACGTGCGGGTCACGCTGCCGGGCCTGGACACCCCGGTCACCGCGCAGGTGCAGGGCACGCAGCCCGACCGGCTGACCGTGACCGTCACCCCGGACCTGGAGGTGGCGGGCCGGGCGACCCTGACGGTCGAGAATCCCGGCGCGCCCCTGACCGTCCCCGTCTCCCTGAGCGGCGCGGGCGTGACCGGCCTGCGCCTGAGCGAGAACGGCCAGCCGGTCAGCACCCTCACGCTGGACAGCGGTGAGAGCCGCGTCCTGACCCTGAGCGGTGACGTGCAGGGCCCGGACGCCGCCGCGACCGTCACGCTCGGCAGCAGCGTGACCCGCGTGCCGCTCACGGCGGTCCTGCCGGACCTGCGTGCGGCGCTGAGCGTCAGCCCCCCCGACCCGCTGCCCGGCGAGACCGTGACCGTCACCCTGGACGTCCGCAACGCCGGCGCGGCCGCCGCGGGCGGCGACCTGAGCGTGCAGTGGCCCGCCTGGCTGACCCCGCAGGACGCGCCGGCCGGCCCGCTGACCGTCGCCGCCGGGGAGGGCGCGCAGCGTCAGTGGACGGCCCGCGTGGCCTTCGGCGCACCCGAGACCGGCACCGTGCAGGTGCGCGGCGCGGGCGACCTGTCCGCGCTGCGTCTGGGCGCCCCGGTACGCCGCACGCTGCTGGGCCTGCGGGTCCTGCCGGCCCCCGCGCAGGAGGCCGGTTCCGGCGCGGAACTGCCGGTCTTCGTGCAGAACCCCACCGGACGGCCCGTCACGGTCCGGCTGGGAAACGTCGCCAGCCCGCCCTCCGTGGTGGTTCAGCCGCCACGCGTTCCCATCCGACCGGAAGCGGACGGCGCGCCCCCCGCCCCGAAAGAAGACACCCCCGCCGAACCCGAGGACACGCGCCCGCTGCTGACCCTCTCCCCCTACAGCAGCGGCGTCACCCGCATTCCCTTCACCACCGACGAGGAGGGCGTCACGACCCTGACCGTCACGCCCGAGGTGGATGGCGCGGTCGTGGGCGCACCGCAGAGCGGCCCGCTGACCTTCACGGCGCGGCCGCTCGCCAGCCGCTCGACCGTGATCACCCTGCCGTTCAGCGTGCGCGGCCTGACCACCGGCTCCCTGCTGGCCGCGCACCTGCCGCCGGAAGGCGCGGCGTACCGCGCCGGCAGCAGCGCGCTGCGCGTGGCCGGGCAGGTCCGGCCCCTGCCCGACCCGCGCGTGGGCGAGGGCGGCCGCCTGTACTGGACCCTGCCCGCCGGCACGGCCGAGGGCAGCCTCACCTACACCGTCGCGCACGTCGGCGTGATCGGCAGCCCCGAACCGCTGGGCCTGAGCGCCCGCGTGGGCGAACGCGACCTGATCCTGTCCGGCAGCGTGGACGCCGCCGACGCCGCGCGCGCCACGACCCTGAGCGCCACCGAACGCGACGGCCTGATCCGCTCGCCGCGCGACGGCGTGATCCTCGCCGAGGGCGCCCGCACCAACGTCACCCTCGAAGGCCCGGCGGACGTGCCCGTCACGCTGAAGGTGAACGGCCAGGTCATCCCGGAAGCGCTGCTCGGCGAGGCCGGGCAGGCGCAGGGCATCTCCCGGCTGGTGTACATCGGCCTGCCCCTCACGGTGGGGGAGAACCTGATCGAGGCGAGCTTCGGGCAGCAGAGCGACCGCGTGCGCGTCCGCGTGCCCGGCCAGGCCGAGCGGCTGGACCTGACCCTCGACAGCGGCGTCACCGCCGACGGCAGCAGCCCGGTGGCCCTCCTGGTCCGCACGGTGGACGCCCAGGGCCTCCCCAGCGGGTCCGGGCAGGTCACGGTCTCCACCGACCTCGAACCGCTCGACCCGGACGCCGACCCGCAGACCGCCGGGTACCAGGTGAACCTGAGTGGCGGCGTGGCGCGCGTGCGCCTTGAACCCATCAGCAGCGCCCGCACCGTGAACGTGCAGGCCGCGCTGGGCAACCTGCGCGCCACCCGCGCCCTGTTCGTGGACGTTCCCAACGAGACCCTGGTCACCTACCAGGCCAGCGCCGGGCTGCGCTACTCGCCGGCCGGCGGCCTGCGCTTCGAGGGGCAGGCGCGCGGGTACGCCGAGGTTCCGCTGCTCGGCGGGGCGCTGCAGGCGTCGGGCGACACCGCCGGACTGCCCGGCGTGACCTCCGCCGCGACCGTCGGGAAACGCTTCGCGCTGACCGGCAGCGGCAGCGAGTCCCGCACCAACCTCAGCAGCGACCTGGGCTTCGCGTTCCGCTACGAGCGGCGCGACCTGAGCCTGGGCTACTACGACGGCGCGCTGGCCCTGCCGCCGCTGTCCACCCTGCCGCGCGCCAGTGCGCTGCGCGGCGAACTCCGCGCCGGTCCCTGGAGCGTGCGCGGACTGGTGGCCCGCACGCCCACCGGGAGCGTCACGGACCTGATCCAGCCGGACGGAGGGCGCAGTTACCTGCTGTCGCGCTCGCCACGCACCGGCAGCGAGCGCGTCACGCTGATCAGCGGCGCGACCCAGCAGGTGCTGCAGGCCGGCCGTGACTACCAGCTCGACGCCCTCGGCGGCCGCCTGACCCTCGCGGCGCCGCTGGGCCTGTACGGCCCGGACTTCCAGCCGCAGCAGCTGTCCGTGAGTTACGTGCCGGACGGCAGCGACGCCCGCGAACTCACGCTGGGCGCCGGCCTGAGCTACGCGCAGGGCCCCTGGACCGTGGACGGCGGCGTGGCCCGCACCGGCGCGGACTTCCGGTACGGCGCGCAGGTGCAGTACCGCACGCTGCCGCTCACGGTCCTCGCCTCGTACCTGCGCGACCCGGGCACGCACCCGCAGGGGCGGTTCGGGATCGACGCGCAGTACCACGAGGGACCGGTCACGGCCAGCGCCGCGTACACCTACGATCCCGGCGCGGCCAGTGAGGCCGCCGTCAGCGGCGTGGGCGAGGTCACCTACCGGCAACCGACGTTCGGCGTGAAACTGCAGCACCGCCTGCAGGCGGGCGACCAGCGGGTCACGCTGACCGCCGACCGACCGCTCGACGCCCGCTGGACCGTCGGGGCCGGCGCGGAGATCGTGTGGCCCTCCGCCACGCAGGGCACCGGTCTGAACGGCGTGGTGCTGGCCCGCTACGCCCTGGACCGCACCAGCGCCGAACTGCAGCACTCGCAGCCGCTGCTGGGCAGCGGCCGCCCGCAGTCGCGCCTGAACGTCAACTACCGCCTGAGCAGCACCGCCAGCCTGCTCGGGCGGGTGCAGCAGACCTGGGGAGACCAGGGCTCACTGATCGGCGAGGTGGGCGTGCAGCAGCAGCTGGGCAACGCGAACCTGAACGTGTCGTACCAGCTGCCCGGCGCGAGCGGACAGAGCAGCCGCGCCCGTTTCGGGGTGGACGTGCCGATCAACGTGACCGACCGCGTCAAGGCGAACGTCAGCGCGTCGGTCGCCCGTGAACTCGCCACCGGCCTGAACTCCGCGACCGGCGCGGTCGGCGTGCGGTACCTGGGCGAGACCTTCTCCGCGTCGCTCGGCGCCGACGCCACCCGCGGCACCGACACCCGCCTGACGGTCCGCGGCGGCGCGACCGGCACGCTCGGGCAGCACGTCCTGAGCGTGGACGGCAGCGTGCAGGTCCTCCCGACCACCCAGGCGCAGATGACCTTCAGTCACGCCTGGCGCAACGACCGCCTCGCGCTGCTGCAGTACCACCGCCTGGGCAACACGGACGCCGGCAGTGTCGGCACGGTGTTCGAGGGAGAGATCGCCCTGGACGCGCAGGTGCCGCTGCGCCGCGCGCCGGACACCACGGACGCACCGGCCGGGGCTCCCGCCGGCACGCCCACGCCGGACGGCACCCCGGGCGCCGGGCAGAACGACGCCCCGGCCCGCCGCCTGTCCCTGCAACCCAGCTTCGCGTACCGCGTGCCCGTCACGCAGCGTGAGAAGAGCACCTACCAGGGAGGCCTGAGCGTCACCCTGCCCATCACCGACCGCCTGAGCGCCGGCCTGAACACCTACCTGATCTCGCAGCCGGGCCTGAACGCCCTGAACCTCACCTACGGCGCGGACCTGCGCTACCGGGTCAACGACGGCCTGCGCCTCGTGGCCGGGTACACCGCGGGCGCGACCGGCACCACCGCCGGACTCACCCCCGGCGCGAACCCCGGCGTGTTCCTGCGCGCCGACCTGTCTGGAGGCCGCTGATGCCCCGAATGAACCGACCGAACCGGGTCACGCACTGGCTGTCCCACCTGACGCTGCTGCTGACCCTCCTGATCACCACCTGGACCGGAGCCGCCCAGGCCGGGTCCTGCGCGGCCGTGGCCTGCGTCGCCGCCGGCCCGCGCCTGCTGAGCGTGGATTCGCAGCGCAGCGTGATCCTGAACGCCCTGTTCCAGGGTCTGCTGGGCGGCGGGTCCCTGAACCTGAGCGCCGCGGACTGGAACGCCATCGCCAACGCGGACGTGAACCTCGGCCTGTTCCTCGACGCCCTGCAGGCCGGCGCCGGCGTCGGCACCACCCGGGAAGCGCTGGACGCGGACGTGACGGTCCTGAAGGTGCTGGACGTGGCCGCCCAGGCGGCCCAGACCTCCGGAAACACGGCCGCCGTGAACGCCCTGAACCTGCTGCGCCCCGCGGTGTCCGGCCTGAACGGCACCATCCGGCTGGGTGACCTGCTGAAACTGGAGGGCAACAGCGCCGCGTTCCTGACCTCGCAGGTGAACCTGCTGAACCTGCTGACCGGCAGCGCGCAGCTGTTCAACTACCGCAACGCCCTGACCACCCCCACGCCCGTGACCCTCAACCCGGTGGGCGTGAACCTGTCGGGCCTGGGGCTGGGCGTGAACACGGTCACGCCGACCGTGAAGGTGTACCTGCAGGTCATCGAACCGCCGGTGTACCGCTGCGGCCCGCAGGGCACGCAGTTCAACACGGCCGCCATCCGCGCGAAACTGAACGTGGACCTGGGCGGCACGCAGCTGAACGTGCTGGGCGTGGCCGGCGCGAAACTCACGCTGACCACCCTGGACCTGTACCTGGAAGTCGCCAAGGCCAGCGGCACCATCGGCACCATCGACGCGGTCACCCGCGCCCTGAGCCTGGACGCGCAGCCCGGCGTGGCGCAGCTGGGCCTGGGGCAGATCAGCGACAGCGTGTTCTTCAACCGTTCGGTCGCCAATCCCTTCGCGTCGCTCACGCAGGCGATCATCGGCACGGTGGACCTGAGCGTGCGGGTCACCCCCCTGCTGGAAGTTCCGATCGTGCTGAACGTGAAGGCCAAGGCCTTCGCGGACGGCACCTACCCGCTGGCGACCGTCAGCGCCGCTCCCCCCTACCCGCGGACGTACACGGTGGGCAGCAGCAGCGCCGCCGTCGGCACGCTGGTCGGCACGCTGCTGACCAGCCTGGGCACGCCCGGCAACCTCACCCTGGAACTCCGGGACCCCGCGCCGCTGGTCCCGACCGCGCTGCTGACCAGCACCATCACCTCGGTCACGTCCGGCGTGCTCTCCACCCTGGGGGCCGCGCTGCAAC
Source organism: Deinococcus depolymerans (assembly GCF_039522025.1). Lineage (NCBI taxonomy): Bacteria > Thermotogati > Deinococcota > Deinococci > Deinococcales > Deinococcaceae > Deinococcus > Deinococcus depolymerans. The sequence goes on from NZ_BAAADB010000021.1 coordinate 73,911, forward strand.
CCATCCTGGAAACCGTGCTGATGGCGACGGTGGATCAGGTGCTGCGCCTGCTGGGCATCGGCATCGGCGAGGCCGTGTTCACGGTCGGCGGCGCCGGGAACGTCTGCACGGTCACCGGCGTGCTGTACCACGACCGGCAACCCGACGGCACCCTCAACGCCGAGGACTGGGACGGCCCGGCCTCCTTCGTGAACGCCGTGACAGGCGGCCGCGTGCAGGGCTCGGCGGGCGTCCCGGCCGGCCCCGGCCGCTTCACGCTGGCCCTGGCCGAGGGCACCTACACCCTGTCGGTGGCCCGCAGCGCCGCGGCCACCACCGCCGAGAAACCCGCCGGTTTCGTGTTCGTGAATCCGGTCAGCGGCACCAGCACCGTGACCATCACGGCCGCCAGCACCTCGGTCCCCGAGCAGACGTTCGGCCTGTTCCGCGGTGACCGCCTGAGCGGCGAGGTCTTCCGGGACGACGGACGCGGCCCCGGCGGCGCCGCGCACGACGTCGCCCGGCAGGGCGCCGAGACGGTCCTGGCCGCGCGCACCCTGACCGTCAGCGGCACACGGGCGGGCGCGGCGGTCTCCCGCAGCGCCGTGACCGGCACCGACGGCACGTACACCCTGTTCGTACCGGGCGACTGGTCCGGCCTGACCCTGCGCACCGACCTGAGTGCCACCGAGACCCTGACCGGCCTGCGCCTGAACGGCGCGGCCACCCTGGCCGGCGACGTGAGCGACCCCGCCGTGCGGGAGTACGCGCTGCCCGCCCCCAGCGGCGCGGACCAGACCCTGAACGCCGGCCTGACCGGACGCGCCACGCTGAGCCCGGACCGCAGCGCGCGCGGCGAGGCGCCCCTGACCGTGCGTTACGCCCACACCTTCACGCCCGGCACGACCGGCACGGTGTCGTTCGCCAAGAGCGGCCCCTTCAGCGGACAGGTGTACCTGGACCGCGACTGTGACGGCACGGTCACGCAGGCCGAACGGACGCCCGTGGGCAGCGTCACGGTGGACGACCGCTGGCCCCGCCTGCCGGACGGTCACCTCGCGGGCTGCGCGCTGGAGGTCCAGGTGACGGTTCCCGCCGGCACGGCGGTCGGCACGGTGGAGACCGCGCTGGTCACCGCCAGCCTCACCTGGGCCAACCGGCCGGCGGTGCAGGACCTGGCGAGCGTGACGGACACGACCACCGTGACGGCCGGCGCGACGCTGGTCAAGACGGTGGAGAACCGCACGCGCGGCCTGGGCGTGGTCGCCTCGGCGGTGGACGCCCTGCCGGGCGACCGCCTGCGCTACTGCCTGAACGTGCGCAACCCCACGGCGGACGTCCTGACGGGCGTGACGGTCTCCGACGCGTTGCAGGGCGTGGCGGCGTACGTGCCGGGCACGCTGACCCTCGAGGGCGTGACGCTCAGCGACGCGCCTGACACCGACGCCGGCGAGATCGTGCTCCGGACCGTGACGGTGCGCCTGTTCGACCTGGCGGCCGGAGCGACGCAGCAGGTGTGTTTCGAGGTGCTGGTCCCCTGATCCGGCTCCGGATTGAATGGTGTTGGCACCCCGTTCAACCGGAGTCCGTCTGCCCCGCCGTGCGCGTCCGCGTGGGTCGCGCCGGCCGGGGGGCGCAGGAGGCCGGGACTGTCCGTGGGCCGGCGGGACTGCCCCCATCCGGGGTGAGGGACACCTGGAGGGGCGCCACTGACCTACCATGCAGTTCATGCCGTCCGATCTCTTCTCCGCGTCTCTCACGGCACCCGACCTCCTTCCTTCCACGTCCCGCCCGGCCCGCCGGCCGGCCCTGCTCGAACAGGTCCTGCACAGTGACGACCTGAGCTACCGCGTGGCGCAGGCGGTGTCGGTCATTCACGCGCACCGGCAGCAGGGGCACTGGCTGCGGCTGCTGCTGTTGCCGGGCCCGGTCCCGGAGGTCGCGGCGCTGCTGGGCGAACGCCTGCACCGGCCGGGCGCGAGCGTGGGCCTGGGGTCGTCGCTGGGGCACGCGCAGCACCTGCTGGGACGCTGCGCCGCGCCGCTCGGCACGGATCCCGCCCCGCTGCACGCGCTGGTGGCGGCCGGCGGGGTGCTGGAAGTCATTCCGACCGGCGCGGAGGCGCAGGTGCTGACGCAGACGCAGGCGCTGGCCGCCGCGCTGGACGCGCAGCTGCGGGCGGCGCAGCCGGTCCCGGCCCGCGGGCTGTTCTCGTTCCGGCGGTCCCGCGCTCCCGCGGACGAGTCGGGCACGCAGGCGGAACTGGAGGTGCAGGGGCAGCTCCGGGCCCTGCGCGCCGCGCTGGGAGACCTGCAGGCCGTGGTGCTGCGGAGCACCAGCCTCGACTGGGATGACGTGCCGCTGCTGCCCTGAGACGGACTCGGATTGAATGGCTTATAAAGCCATTCAATCCGAGCGGATGCGAGTAGGAGAGAAACGGGTTCCGGACGTGGAGTTGACGACCCGGTGCCGTTCCGGGTTGTCAACGAACCGTGTGGGCGCGCCGGCGGGCCCCGCGTCACCGCTGCGCGGCCCGCCCCTGGGTCTGGCATGATGGGTCCATGAGCCAGGAAGCGAACGCAGAACAGCAGCGGCTGGCCGCGCTGGCCCGGTACGCGGTGCTCGACACGTTGCCCGAGCACGCCTTCGACCGGGTCACGCACCTGGCGGCGCGGCTGTTCGGCGCTCCCATCGCGCTGATCTCGCTGGTGGATCAGGACCGGCAGTGGTTCAAGGCCTGCCTGGGCCTGGACACCCGCCAGACCGACCGGTCCCTGTCGTTCTGCGCGCACACCATCCTGGGTGACGGCGTGATGGTCATCCTGGACGCCTGGCAGGACCCGCGCTTTGCACGCAACGGACTGGTGACGGGGTCGCCGTTCATCCGTTTCTACGCGGGCGCGCCGCTCGTCACGCCGGACGGGTTCAAGCTCGGCAGTCTGTGCGTGATCGACACGCAGCCTCGCGCGGCGTTCAGTGCGGAGGACCGGGCGTCACTCGCCGATCTGGCCGGCATCGTGGTGAGCGAACTGGAGTTGCGTTTCGCGAAGCGGGAACTGGAGACCGAGGTGCAGGGGCGCGCCCAGATGATGAATTTCCTGCGTGAGACGCAGGCGGTGAACGAGGCGCTGCTGGGGGTCAGCACCCTGGCGCAGCTGGAACTGCCGCCGCAGGACACGGCGGCCTTCGCGATCGAACTGGTCGCGCAGGCCGCGCAGGTGGACTGGGCGGCGCTGGCCGCCGTGGATGCCGGGGGCAGCCGCGCGCTGAACATGTGGAATGTCACGCCGGCCGGGCAGGCCTTCTCGGAGCTGATGCCGCAGCATCTACCGCCGGGCGAGGGCGTCGTGTGGACGGTCGCGCGCAGCGGCGAGGCGCGCTACGAGCAGCATTACGCTTCGGTGTCCGGCGCGTCGGCGTCGGTGGTGCAGGCGGGCGCGCAGGCGGTCGCGTGGCTGCCGCTGGGTGAGTTCGGCGGGCGCAGCTTCGTGGTGCTGTTCGCGCTGCTGCGGCCGCAGGCCAGCTGGTCGGCGCGGCAGCGCGAGCTGTTCGAGGCGGCGGCCAGCGTCATGCGGCAGGCCATGAACATGCGGGAGATCACGCGGCAGGCCGAGACGTCGGCGCGCACGGATCCGCTGACCGGCCTGGGCAACCGCCGCTCGTTTCTGGAGGACGCGGGCCTGCCCGGCGGCTGCCTCGTGGCGGTGGACGTGGACGGCCTCAAGCGCGTGAACGACTCCCAGGGGCACGCGGCGGGCGACGAGCTGCTGCGGGTGTTCGGGCGGGCGCTGCGGGCGCTCGGTCCGGAGCGCGGCGCGGCCTACCGGATCGGCGGGGACGAGTTCGCGCTGCTGCTGCCGGGCGGCGGGAGCGACGCGCTGGTCAGCGGCTGGGTGGGCGGCGCCGTGACGGCGGTGCACGCGGCGGGCTTCAGCGACGTGGACGCCTCGTTCGGCGTGGCGCGCTGGCCGGACGAGGTGACGGATCACGCCGCGGCCCTGCAGCTGGCCGACACGCGGCTGTACCACCGCAAGCGCGAGCGGTCACCGTCTCGCTGACCCGCCGGGGGTCGTCCGGACGTATGCTGGCGTGAAGCAGGAGATCCGGCGCGTGCCGGGAGCAGCGCCCGCCCCCGGTCCGGACCGGGGCGGAAGGGAGTTCATGACGCAGCGACCGAACGCACAACCCGGCCGGCCGGCCGCCCTCGGGCGTAGCCTGCTCACGTTCCTCACCTCGCAGCCCGAGTTCATGCTGCTGACCGTGGACGCCCAGGGGCGGATCGAGGCGGCGCAGGGCAACGTGGCCGGGCTGCTGGGCACCGCGCCGGAGACGCTGCCGGGGCAGTCACTGGCCGACCTGCTGGTGCCCGAGGACCGCGCCGCGCTGGACGGCCTGACGGATCAGACGCGCCGCCTGACCGGGCGGCTGCGGAGCGGTGGGGGTGGGCGCTGGTGCGAACTGAACGTGCTGCCACTGGACCGTCCGGGGGAACGGCTGGTGTTCGTGCGGGACCTCTCGGCGCAGCGGGCCGCCGAGGACCGTACGCGGGCGCTGGAAGCCCGGCGGCAGGCGCTGCTGGACGTCGCCACGGACGCGATCGTCACCATCGACCGGCATGGGCGGGTGGTGGTCTGGAACCGCGCGGCGGAACGGACCTTCGGGTACAGCGAGCAGGACGCGCTGCACCAGCCGCTGGTGAACCTGATCGTGCCGCCGGAGGCGCGGGCCGCGCACCTGAGTGGCATGAGCCGGCACCAGCAGACCGGCGAGGGGCGGTTCTCGGGCCGGCGGGTGGAACTGCAGGCGGTCCGGCGGGACGGGGAGCGGCTGCTGGTGGCGGTCAGCATGACGCCGGTCCTGATCGAGGGGGAGCTGTTCTACACGGCGTTCATTCAGGACCTGACGCAGCAGCAGGCGGCGCAGCGGCAACTGCGTGAGCAGGCGCTGCACCTGAACCTGATGTACGAGCAACTGCCGGTCCTGTCCTGGACGACCGATCAGGACCTGCGGGTGAGGATGGTCTCGGGCGGGGGGCTGGCGCGGCTGAACCTCGACTCGGCGCCGCTGGTGGGGCAGCGGATCGCGGACCTGCTGCGCGGGTCCTCCCACGCCGAGCAGGGGGTGAGCGCACACATGTCGGCGCTGGCGGGGCAGCGGGGCCGGTACACGCATCCGTTCCGGGAGCACCTGTTCGAGGTGCAGGTCAGTCCGCTGCACAGCGAGTCGGGCCAGACGGTGGGCACCGTGGCGCTGGCGACCGACGTGACCGACCAGCGGCGTGAGGAGATCGGCGAGCAGTACCGGGCGCGGGTGCTGCGGTCCATCGCGACCGGGGAGCCGCTGGGCGACACGCTGCACCTGATCGCCGACCTGCTCGCGCAGCAGGCCTCACGCCTGCAGGTGCAGCTGCTGACCGTGCGCGGCGGGACGCTGCAGACCGCGCCGGGGCGGCCGCTGCCGCCGGAACTGGCGGGCGTGTTCAGCGGCCCGGTGCGGCCCGAGGCGCTGCATCCGGCGTGGGTGACGGCCCTGCACAGCCGCGACCTGACGGTCTGCGCACTGAACGAGGATGGAAGCTGGACGCCGTTCCGGCTGGCGACGGCGCGGATGGGCGTGCGGGCGCTGTGGCTGATGCCGGTCACGTCCCGGACGGGTGAGGTGATCGGCGTGATCGCCGCGTACCGCGCCGCGCCGGGCGGCCCGTCGGTGCGGCTGGCGGGGCTGCTGGGGCAGGCGGCGCAGCTGATGACGGTCGCGGTCGAGCAGGACCAGTACCTGCAGACGATCCTCACGACCCGGGAGGAGACGCTGCGGACCCTGGGGGTGGCGCTGGAATTCCGGGATTACGAGACCAAGGGGCACACCGACCGGGTGGTGCGGCTGAGCCTGGACCTGGCGCGCCGGCTGGGGCTGAGCGGGGAGCAGCAGGACGAGTTGCGGCGCGGCGCGTACCTGCACGATCTGGGCAAGATCGCCATCCCGGACCAGATTCTGCTCAAGCCGGGGCGGCCCACCCCCGACGAGTGGGAACTGATCCGGCGGCATCCGGTGACCGGGTACGAGATGCTGCGGCACACGCCGGCGCTGGGCGCGGCCTGCCTGGAGGTGGTGCTGCACCACCACGAGCACTGGAACGGCAACGGCTACCCGCACGGGCTGGCCGGCGCGCGGATACCGCTGCTGGCGCGGGTGTTCGCGGTGGTGGACACCTTCGACGCGCTGACCTCGGCGCGGCCGTACAAGGCGGCGTGGCCGGAAGACCAGGCGCTGGCGGAACTGGAAGGCATGGCGGGGCGGGTGCTGGACCCGCAGCTGGTCGCGGCGTTCGTGCAGTTGCGGCGCGCGGCGCGGCCGGGGGGGGCGCCCGCCGGGCCGGACGGCTGACCCGCCGCGCGTCACCCTGGGTTGACGGTCCGTCAACCCACGGTTAACCTTCGGTATGACCACCCGGCCGGACCTGACCCTGCACACGCGGGTACGTGAACGGCGCGAGCGGCTGGGCCTGCGACCCGGCGACCTCGCGCGGGACCTGGGCATCTCACGTCAGGCGCTGCACAAGATCGAGACCGGCAGCTCGGTTCCGGGCACGCTGCTGGCCTTCACGCTCGCCCGCGCGCTGCACTGCCGGGTCGACGATCTGTTCAGCCTGCGCGGTCCCGGCCCGCACGGGCAGCTGCAGGTCCGGCCGGCCGGGCCCCTCCTGCCCGGCACGCGCGTCGTGCTGGCCCGCCTGCCGGGCGACACCCACCACGCAGACGGGCAGCTGCTCGCCGTGCCGCTGCCCGCCTCGGCCTTCCACGTGCCGGCCGACGGTCACGTGACCGGCGAGGACCCCGGACCCGGCGGAACGCGGACCGCGCAGCTGCTCGCCCCGGTCGGGGACGTCCTGAGCGCCGCCGCCCGCACGGCCGTCCTGACCGGCTGCGACCCGGCGCTGGAACTGCTGATCACCCACGCCGCCCGGCTCGACCCCGCCGCGCGGGTGATCCTGCGCCCGGCGTCCAGCCTGCCGGCCCTGCACGCCGTGGCGGCCGGGCAGGCCCACGCGGCCGGCCTGCACCTGTGGGACGAGACGACCGGCACCTCGAACCTGCCGTTCACGCAGCGCACGCTGGGACCCGCCACGCTGTTCACGCTGTGGACCTGGGAACAGGGCCTGCTGCTGGCCCCGGGCAATCCGCGCCAGCTGCGCGGTCCCGGCGACCTGAGCCGCCCCGACGTGCGCCTCGCCACCCGCGAACCCGGGTCCGGCAGCCGGCTGCTGCTGGACCACTGGCTGCGCGCGGCGGGCGTCCCGGACCCGCACGGCCGGGCGCCGCTCACCGCGCGCAGTCCGCTGGAGGCCGCGGCGCTCGTGGCGTCCGGGCAGGCGGACGCCGCGCCGGGACCACGTTCGGCGGCGCTGGCGGCCGGACTGGCCTTCCTTCCGCTGCAGACCGAACGCTTCGACCTGGCCGTCCCCGACGCGCACGCCCGGCACCCGGGCGTCGCGGCGCTGCTCGGCGCGGCCCGCAGCGCCGCGTTCCGCGCCGACCTGCAGGGCCTGGGCGGGTACGACGCCGCGGGGTCCGGCGAGCCCTGGCAGCGCAGCCTCCCCCACTCCCCGGCTCCCCTGGAGGTCCAGTGAAGCGGCTGCGCCGGTCCTGCGCCCGCGTCCTGCTGGGCGCGCTGCTCCTGACGGGCGGCGCGCGGGCCGCGACGCTGACCGTGTTCGCCGCGTCCTCCCTGACCGACGCCTTCACCGAGATCGGCCGGGAATTCGACCGGCGCAGCGGCAACCGCACCACCTTCCAGTTCGCCGGGTCGCAGACGCTGCGCGCCCAGCTGGAGGGCGGGGCGCGCGCCGACGTGTACGCCAGCGCGAACGACGCGCAGTTCACGCCGCTGGTCGGGAAGATCGTCACGGCGCGGCAGGTGTTCGCCGGGAACACCCTGAGCGTGATCGTCCCGCGCGGCAGCGCGCGCGTGAAGACCCTCGCGGACCTGACCCGGCCGGGCCTGCGCATCGTGATCGCCGCGCCGACCGTCCCGGTCGGGGAGTACACCCGGCGCATGCTGGGCGCCGTGGACCGCGCCGGCACCTACGGCCGGGACTACTCGGCGCGCTTCATGAAGAACGTCGTGAGCGAGGAACCCAGCGTGCGGCAGGTCGCGCTGAAGGTCCAGCTGGGCGAGGCGGACGCCGCCGTCGTGTACAGCAGCGACGTGACGCCCGCCCTGAAACGCGCCGTGCAGGTCGTCGCGCTGCCCAGCCGCTTCAACATGCCCGCCGCGTACCCGGTCGGCGTGACCGTGGGCGCCCGCAGCGGCCCGGAGGCGCGGGCGTTCGTGGCGTTCCTGCTCTCGGCCGACGGGCAGCGCACGCTGCGCCGCTGGGGGTTCCGCCCTGCGCCGTAGCCGGGCCGAGCGGCGCCCGCCCACCCTGCCGCTGCTGCTGGGCGGCCTGATGACCGCGTTCCTGCTGCTGCCCACGCTGGCGCTGCTGGCCCGCGGCCTGAACGCCTCGTTCCTGCCGACCCTCCTGAGTCCGGCCGTGACCGACACGCTGCGCGTGAGCCTGTGGACGACCGGCCTGAGCGCCCTGCTGACCGTGGGGCTGGTCACGCCGGTCGCGTTCCTGCTGGCCCGCTTCGACTTCCGGGGCAAGGCGGTACTCGAAACCCTGCTGGACCTGCCGGTCGTGCTGCCGCCGGTCGTGGCGGGCCTGGGCCTGCTGCTCACCTTCGGCCGTCAGGGGCTGCTGGGCGCCCCGCTGGAACTGGCGGGCCTGAATCTGGCGTTCACGCCGGCCGCGGTGGTCATGGCGCAGCTGTTCACGTCCGCGCCGTTCTACCTGCGGGCCGCCCGCGCGGGCTTCAGCAGCGTGGACCGCGACGCGGAGCAGGCCGCGCGGGTGGACGGGGCCAGCGGCGCGCAGGTGTTCCGTCTGATCACGTGGCCGCTGGCCTTCCCGTTCCTGCTCGAGGGCCTGGTGCTGGCCTGGGCGCGTGCGCTGGGCGAGTTCGGCGCGACGATCCTGTTCGCCGGGTCGTTGCAGGGCCGCACGCGCACCGTGACGCTCGCCGTGTACGCCGCGCTGGAAAGCGACCTGGGTCCGGCGCTGGTGCTGTCGGCCGTGATGGTGTGCGTGGCGTTCACGGTGCTGCTGGTCGTCCGCAGTCTCGCGGCCCGGCGCGGCTGACGCGGCCACCTCGCGGCCTCTACCCGCGCGCCGCGAGGTGCCGGGCCAGCAGGGCCAGTGCGTCCTGCACGGCGGCCCGGTCCGGTGCCTGGGGCGGGGCGGTGCTGGAGCGCAGGATCAGTTCCGGGCGGGTCACGACCGGGGCGGGCGGCGGGTCCTGCGTGAACTGCGCGAGCAGGTGCGTGAACGCGCGGGCGCCCAGCGTGGGGAAGTCCTGCCGGACGGTGCTGAGCGGCGGGATCAGCAGCGCGCTCTCCGGGGTGTCGTCGTACCCGATGACCGAGACGTCGGCCGGGACGTTCAGGCCGCGTTCCCACAGGGCGCGCAGCGCGCCGACGGCCATCTGGTCGTTGGCGACGAGCAGCGCGGTGAAGGGCGGGCCGGCCAGCAGGGTCTGCGCGGCGAGGTACCCGCCGTGCGGGCTCCAGTCGCCGCTGACGGCCGCGACCGGCGTCAGGTCGTGCTCGGCCAGCACGTGCCGCCAGCCGTGTTCGCGGGTGTTCTCGACGACCGCCTGTCCGGGCGGCGTGATGAACGCGACGCGGGTGTGCCCGAGGTCCAGCAGGTGCCGGGCGGCGAGGCGGGCGCCGTACTCCTGGTCGAGCAGCGAGGCAGGCACCGGGGTGTCCGGGGTGACGTCCATGAACACGCACGCGAGGTCGGGGAGGCGGCGGCGCAGCGCGGTCGCGTCGGCGGGGGTCATGGAGGCGTTGATGAGGACGCCGTCCACCTGCCGCTCGCGCAGGGCGCGGACGGCCTGCGTGACGGCCGCGAGGCTGTCTTCCGGGACGATGGAGACGATCAGGCTGTACCCGGCGGCGCGGGCGGCGCGTTCGATGCCGGCGGTCAGCTGGGACGGGGCGTGCAGGGACAGGTCGTTCGTGACGAAGCCGACCGTGAAGGTCCGCTGCCGCGCGAGGCTGGTGGCGAGGCGGTTGGGCACGTAGTCGAGCTGCGCGGCCGCCTGCGTGACGCGCGCGCGGGTGCGGGCCGAGACGTTCGGCAGGTTGTTCACGACCCGCGAGACGGTCTGCTGCGACACCCCGGCGAGGGCGGCGACGTCCGCGAGGGTGACGGGGGTACAGGCACGCATGACCGGCATGTTAACCCAAACATCCACACGTTTCCAAGGCCGGCGTGGCGTCGGCAGGGCAGGAGCAGGCGACCGGCAGGTCGGCCACGGAGAGGCACCCTGCGATATCGCAGCCGATCTGGTCGACAGAAAACTCCCATCGGTCAGCGGACCTTCTGCCGACCCGCCGGGCAACCGTGCCTGACGCACACATGTTAACCTTCACAATTTCTAGGGTGGGCTTCACATCACTGCACCCTTTTCCTGCCCAGGACGCCGCCGGGCGTCCACACCTGCCGTCTGCAGGGCTGCCGTCCACCCACGGCGCACGCGGCCGGTTCCTGGCCTCTGCTCCTCCCCCCTTTCCGTGATGGCCCTTCCCTGTCCAGCACCCCCTCCTGTCAACTCCTTCCAGTAGCTCTTTCCAGCAGGTGACGTATGCGCGATTCCACCCACCCCTCCAGCCTGTCCACCCTGCGGCCCGCGCCGCTGCTGCTGGGTGTGTGCGACTACCCCGAACACGTCGACCCCGCCAGCTGGCCCGAACACGCCCGGCAGCAGCGGGCGCTGGGCCTGCGCTTCGTGCGGCTGGCCGAATTCGCCTGGAGCCGCCTGGAACCCCGCCCCGGCGAGTTCGACTGGGCCTGGCTGGACCGGGCCATCGAGGTCGCGGTCGCGGCGGGCCTGCAGGTGGTGCTGTGCACCCCGACCGCCGCGCCCCCCGCGTGGCTGGTCGAGGCGCACCCGGAGATCCTCCCGGTCGGCCGTGACGGACGGCGCCGCACCGCCGGGTCGCGCCGGCACGCGGACCTCAGCAGCCCGGCGTTCCGGGAGGCGTCCGCGCGGATCACGCAGGCCATGGCCGGGCGGTACGGCGCGCACCCGGCCCTGATCGGCTGGCAGACCGACAACGAGTTCGGGTGGGGCGACACCGCGCAGGGCTTCACGCCCGCCGCGCAGGCGGCCTTCCAGGCGTGGCTGCGCGGGCGCTACGGCACCACCGACGCCCTGAACGACGCGTGGGGGAACGTGTTCTGGAGCATGGAGTACAGCGACTGGGCGCAGATCCCGCTGCCCGGTCAGGGCGTGTCGGCCAGCAGTCCGTCGCACGTGCTGGACTTCATGCGCTTCAGTTCCGCGCAGGTCGCGTCATTCCAGGCGGATCAGGTGGCGCTGCTGCGCCGATACTCGCCGGGGCGCTTCGTGACGCACAACTTCATGGGCTTCTTCAGCGCCTTCGACCACTACGAGGTGGCCGCCGGACTGGATTTCGCCGCTTGGGACAACTACCCGACCGGCACGCTGGGCGCCCTGGACGAGTGGAAGCTGCTGGACCCGGCGTTCGCGCTGACGTACGCCCGCACCGGCCACCCGGACGTCACGGCCTTCAACCACGACCTGTACCGGGGCCTGACCGGCGCCGGGCGGGGCCTTTGGATCCTGGAACAGCAGTGCGGGCAGGTGGACTGGGCGCCCAGCAACCCGCTGCCCGCGCCGGGCGCCGTGAACCTGTGGACGGCGCAGGCCTGGGCGCACGGCGCGGACGCCGTGACGTACTTCCGCTGGCAGGCCGCGACCATGGCGCAGGAGATCCTGCACTCGGGCCTGCTGCGCCACGACGGCACGCCCGACCGGGGCGCGGCCGAGGTCGCGGGCATCGACCCGGCCCGCTACCCCTGCGTGCCGGTCCGCAACCGCGTGGCGCTGCTGCACGACTACGAGAGCCTGTGGCTGTACGGCGCGCAGCCGCACGCGCAGCACCTGAACTACTGGGCGCAGGTGTTCACGTACTACCGCGAGCTGCGCCGCCTGGGCGTGGACGTGGACATCCTGCACCCGGACAGCCCGCTCGACCGTTACGACCTGATCGTCGCGCCGGCCCTGACCCTGATGACCCCGGAACGCGCCCGGCACCTGCACGCCGCCGCCGGACGCAGCCGCGTGGTGTTCGGGCCGCGCACCGCCTTCCGCACCGCGTCCGGCCGGGCCGCGCAGACCGCGCTGGGCGGCCTCCTGGCGCAGCTGACCGGCGCGCGGCTCCAGAACTTCGATTCGCTGCCGGTGGGCCTGCCGCAGGCGGTCGGCGGGCACCGCGCGGACCTGTGGGCCGAAAGTTACGTGCCCGAGGACCCCGCCACCGAGGTCCTGCACCGCTACGAGGGTGGCCCGCTGGACGGCGAGGCGGCCGTGACCCGGCGCGGACTGGTCACCCTGATCGGCGCGCACAGCCCCGGCCTGATCGGCGAGGTGCTGGCCGGGGCGCTGCGGGCCGCGAACATCCCCACCCTGGACCTGCCCGAGGGCGTGCGCCTGTCCCGGCGCGGCGAGGTGACGCTCCTGCAGAACTGGAACGCGCGGCCCGTGACGTGGTGCGCCCTGGAGCTTGCGCCCGTCAGCACCACGTTCCTGCGGACCGCCGAGGTGCAGGCCCGCGCCGCGCCGCACCTGCACCCCTCACCCGACCCCCCGCCCGCCGCATCTGCCGGGCCCCGCCTCAAGGAGTCCACATGAATTCCAGACTGTTGCCGCTCACCGCCCTGCTGGCCCTCGCGCTGCCCGCCTGCTCCGCGGCCACCCCCCCACAGACCGACGCGTTCATGCGCGGCGTGGACGTCTCCGAGGCCCGGGACGCCGAGCGCAGCGGCGTGCAGTTCCGCGACCTGGACGGACAGGTGAAACCGGCGCTGCAGCTCATCCGGGATCACCGCTACGACTGGGTGCGGGTGCGCCTGATGATCGACCCGGACGGCCGCTACGGCCTGACCCAGGACCTGCCGTACGTGAAGGCCGTGATGCTCGACGCGCGGAACCACAACCTGAAGGTGCTGCTCGACCTGCACTACTCGCACTGGTGGGCCGATCCCGGCGGGCAGTGGCTCCCGGACCGCTGGAAGGGCCAGGACACGGCTGCCCTGAGCGCCTCGGTGTACGACTACACGCGCGGCGTCATGAACGAACTGACGGCGCAGGGCACCCCGCCGGACATGGTGCAGGTCGGGAACGAGATCAACGGCGGGATGCTGTGGGAACCGGGCCGCATCCGCAACGACGACATGACCACCTTCGCGACCCTGGCGAACGCCGGCACGCGCGCCGTGCACGACGCCCAGCCCGGCACGCCCGTCATGATCCACATCGCCAAGATCGGCTCGGCCGACGACACCGCCTCGTGGTACCGCGCCTTCGCGAAGGCCGGCGGGCAGTTCGACACCATCGGCCTGTCGTACTACCCGATGTGGCACGGCACCTTCGACGACCTGGGCAACGCCATCCGGCAGCTGAAAGAGGCGTTCGGGAAACCCGTGATCGTCGCCGAGACGGCGCTGTACTGGGACACCAACGAGAAGGGCTACGACAACGTCCCGTACCCGCAGACCCGTCAGGGACAGCTGGACTACCTGCGGGCCCTCACGCCGGTCGTGCGGCAGGCGGGCGGCAGCGGCCTGTTCTACTGGGGCGCCTTCTGGTCCCAGAGCCGCCGCTGGCTGAAGGCCGACTGGACCGACGACGACGCCTCGCGCCGCTCGCTGTTCGACGACGACGCCCGCGCCACGCCCGCCATCGACGGCCTGAACTGACTGCCCCAGCCCCCACCCCGGAGGACTCCATGAAGAACCTGCTCACCCTGACCGCCCTCGTGCTGACCACCCAGGCCTCGGCCGCCACCCTGACCGTCTGGAACCACTTCACGGACGCCAGCGAGGTCGCGTGGCTCCAGGCGCAGACCGCCGCCTACACCAGGGCCAGCGGCAACAAGGTCAGCATCGTGTCCGTGCCGCTCGACCAGATTCCGGACAAGCTGATCCAGGCCGCGCCCAAGGGCCAGGGACCGGACCTGATCGTCACGCTGCCGCAAGACCGCCTGGGACAGCTCGCGGCGGCCGGCGTGGTCGAACCCCTCGACCGCTACCTGACCACCCGCACCGACCTGGATAAAACCGCCCTGAGCGCCATGACGTACGGCGGCAAGCTGTTCGGGCTGCCCATGTTCGCCGAGTCGGTCGCGCTGATCTACAACAGGAAACTCGTGCCGAAAGCGCCCGCCACCTGGGACGAGTTCATCCGCGCCGCCCAGGCGAACACCGCCAACGGCCGCTACGGCTTCCTGATGGACCTCAGCAACGCCTACGCCAACTACGGCGTGTTCAGCGCGTACGGCAGCTACATCTTCAAGAACAACGCCGGCACCCTGAACGTCAAGGACGTCGGCATCGGCAACGCCGGCGCGCAGAAGGCCCTGGGTCTGCTCAACGACCTGCGCTACCGGTACAAACTCGTGCCCGAGGGCGTCAGCGCCGACGCCGCCAAGGGCGCGTTCGTGGACGGCCGCCTCGCCATGTTCATCACGGGACCGTGGGACATGGGGGACATCCGCAAGGCCGGCATCGACTTCGGCATCACGACGCTCCCCACCCCTCCCGGCGCGACCGGCCGGTGGAGCCCGTTCGTGGGCGTGCAGGGCGTGATCCTGAACGCCTACGGCAAGAACAAGGTCGCCTCCAGCGTCCTGGCGCGCAGCCTCGTGAGCCGCGCCTCGCAGACCAGCTTCAACCAGGCGGGCGGCCGCATCCCGGTCAGCCTCGCGGCCCGCACGCAACTGAAGAGCAACCCGGTCGTGCAGGGCTTCGGGCGGGCCATCTCGGCCGGGACGCCCATGCCGAACGTGCCGCAGATGGGGTCCATCTGGGGACCGTGGGGGAACGCCGTGGCGCAGGCCGTGCAGAAACCCACGCCGGACTACCGGTCCATCCTGGACGCCGCCATGAAGGAGATCAATGGAAACATGAAGTAGCGCCGATCGCGCAGACCTGGTCGGGCGCGCCCCCTGTCACCCGGCAGGGGGCGCGCCCGTGACGCCCCCCCCGAAGCGCTTCAGCGGCGGGGACGGCCCGCACCCCGGCGGGCGGGCGCGCGGCGCGCCTGGTACGCCTGCACCTGCCCGGCGCTGATCTCGCCGCGCGCCACGGCCCGCTGCACGGCGCAGCCCGGCTCGCCGGTGTGGGTGCACTTGCGGAACCGGCAGTCGGCGGCGATCTCCTCGATGCGGGCGGGATCGGCCGCCACGCCCTCCGGGTCCCACACGGCGATGTCGCGCAGGCCCGGATTGTCCACCAGCAGCCCGCCGCCCGGCACGCGGTACAGGGTGCGGGCGGTGGTGGTGTGGCGGCCCAGGCCCTCGGCCATCAGGCCGCCGGTCTGCGCGGCCTCGCGGCCCAGCAGGGCGTTCGTGAGGGTGCTCTTGCCCACCCCGGACGACCCGATCAGCGCGGCGGTCAGGCCGGGGCGCAGCAGGGCGCGCACGCCGCCCAGCCCGCCGCCCGTGCGGGCGTTCACGGCGTGCAGCGGCGCGTCCGGGGCCAGGGCGCGCAGGTCCGTCAGGTAGCGCTGCGGGTCGGGGGTCAGGTCGGTCTTGTTCAGGATCAGGGCCGGCTGCGCGCCGCTGGCCTGCACGGCCGCCACGTAACGCTCCAGGCGGGGCAGGTCGAAGTCCTGGTCGGGCGCGGTGACGATCAGGACCGTGTCCACGTTCGCGGTGATGACCTGCCGGCCCAGGCCGCCGTTCACGGCGCGCGCGAAGGTCGTGCGGCGCGGCAGGAGCGCCGTGACCCGCCGCTCCGGGGTGTCCGGCAGGGTCTGCGCGACCACCCAGTCGCCCATGACCGGCTGCGTGTCCGGGTCCTGCCGCATCGCGCCGGTCAGCAGGGCGTCGTGCTCGCCGTCGGCAGCCCACAGGCGCAGCGAGGACCGGCCGACGCCCGCCACGCGCGCCGGGTGCAGGGTGGGGCGGTCCTGCGGGTCGGCGGCATTCAGGGTGTCCCGCAGGGCCTCCTGCAGGTCGTCGGTCCAGCCGAGGGCCAGCAGGGCGGCGTCGGGCGCGGGTGGGGCCGGGATCACCGGGGCGCTCCGGCGGGCTGGGCCGGGGTGGACGGGTCCGCGCGGCGGGCGTGGCAGGGAAGCTTCATGCCTGCAGGGTAGCGCCGGGCGTGCGGGGGCCGCTGCGACACCGCTCGCGATCCGGTCGGCGGACCGCCGGGTGGGCCGGCGGAACAGGCCGGTGAGACTGCCTTTATTTTTCCTTAATGAGAAATTTCGATTCGACCATCTCGCCAGGGAGCCGGCAGGCACCCGCGATCAATCCAGCCTCCATTCAGTGGGGGACCCGCACCCCCCAGACGCCACGGCAACGGCGTTCCCGATGACCGGGAATTGATTCTCCAGGGGCGGCGTCCGGCAGGACAGGAGCCGCCGGACCCGGGACAGCCCCACCCGGGGACGGGGAGCAACACCGCATGAGAACTCACCTGATCTTCTCATCTCTGGCCGGCCCGGACCGGCCCGCGGCCCCCGCAGCCACGCGGCACTGACGGGGCATTCCCGCCCACCCCCCACGGCGGCGGCGCGGCGGTACATACCAACTGAAACGGCCGGCCGGACCCGCTGTGGAATTCTTGGCAAAGCCGCCCCGACGCACGCCCAGTCGGGCTGCAACGCCACCACGCTCCTGCGCCGGGCCACCGCGGTTCTCACCGAACGCTGAGGCCACCGACAGCAGCTTCTCAGATTGGGGGAACCGCACGGGTTTTCTGCGTCCCTGTCGGGTTTTTAACAAGCTGAACGGCCGGTCACAAGTACGCTGACTCTCGATGAAAACCTTGACCCTGCGCCCCGCCCTCTGGCCCTCCGTCCTCCTGCTCACCGGCACCCTGCTGGCCTCCTGCAGTTCCACCGGGTCCACGCCTGCCTCCACCACGGCCACCCCCCCACAGGCCTTCGAGGCGGAAGCGGCGGAACTCGGCACGGACACCGGCATGCAGGCCGCCGCGGTGGTCGAACCCGGCACCCGCTCCGCCACCGTCATCAGCGACCCGGCGGCCAGCGGTGGCCGCGCCGCGCAACTCGACTACACCGGCGCGGCCGTGCGCTTCGCCCTGCCAACCGGCACCAGCGGCCCGTACGCCGTGAAGGTGCAGGCCCGCGGCGTGAGCTACCAGGGCGCTCCCGTCGTCGCCCTGCGCGTCAACGGCCGGGAAGTCACCCGCGTCACCCTCAGCAACGCCACCTACGCCTCGATCTCCCTGGGCACGGTGACCCTGAACGCCGGGGACACGGTCAAGCTGGTCCTCGTGAACGGCGTGGCGAGCGAGCAGCGTGCGGCGATCATCGACTTCCTGACCGTGGACCGCGCCGCCACCGCCACGCCCGCCCCGGCCCCCACGCCGGTCCCTGCCCCGACGCCGGTCCCTGCCCCCACGCCGACCCCGACGCCGACCCCAACGCCCACCCCGACGCCCACGCCCACCCCGGTACCCGCCCCCACCCCGGCCCCCGTGACCGGCGTGAAGGCCCCGCCGACCGGCAAGGTCAGCTGGGACTGGCAGATCGGGGCCAGCAGCGACTCGAACATCGTCGTTCCGGCCGGCGCGCAGCTGATCGACATCGACGGGTTCACGGCGTCGGCCGCCAAGGTCGCGCAGCTCAACCAGCAGGGCCTGTACACCGTCTGCTACCTCGACGTGGGCAGCTACGAACCCGGCCGCCCGGACTCCAGCCAGTACCCCAGCTACCTGAAAATCCAGCAGGACCCCGACTGGCCCTCCGAGTACTTCCTGGACGTGACGGACGTCTTCAAACCCAACTCCGTGCTGGCCGTGATCCTGCAGAACCGCTTCAAGATGTGCCGCGACAAGGGCTTCGCCGCCATCGAACCCGACAACCTCCAGAACGACGAGAACGTCAGCGGCGGCCGCATCACCACGCAGCAGCAGATCGACTTCAACGGCTGGGTCGCCGATCAGGCGCACGCCGTGGGCCTCGCCGTCTTCCAGAAGAACGGTCCGGACAAGATCCTGCTGCGTGACCGCACCGGCAAGATGATGGTCGAGAAGTTCGACGGCATCCTGAACGAGCAGTGCCAGGAATACGCAGAGTGCGGCGCACTCGCCGAGTACACCAAGCGCGGCAAGCTGGCCCTGAACGTCGAATACAAGCAGGGCCTGAGCCTCAACTGCGCGCAGTTCAGCACCCTGGGCGTCAACGCCCTGAAAAAAGACCTGGGCCTCGTCGGCGGCAACATGTCCGGCTACCAGCGCCAGACCTGCAACTGATATATATGCACCCGGATTGAACGGCCCTGCAGGGCCATTCAATCCGAGCGGATGCGGGCAGGAGCAGGACCGACAGCAGCGGACCATTCCATTGAGGGGCGTATTTGACGCCCCTCAATTCAATTTACAAACGCCGTGGTGTTCGGCAGCTCACGCCGCCCGCTTCAGGGGCGTTGCGGCCAGCTCTCAGTGCGCCCGGATGCCCCGGTCCGTCGGCGCCGGGCCGGTCAGTCGATGCTGGGCGGGGTGGGCCGCTGGGTGGCGGTCAGGATCTCGTACAGTTCGCGGATGTAGGCCGCGCGGGCGCGGGCCCACGCCTCACCCTGCTTGCCCCCGTGATCGAGGTTGCCGAAGCTCGACAGATCGGACGCGATCTCAAGGGCGCGGGTGTTGAAGTCGTTGGTCGCCACCGTGAGTTTCTCTGTCATGAATCAATGTAGCAGCTTCGGCCCGGACTGGCCTCCACCGCCGGGGCAGGGCTGCAACGTTTCTGTAGCGCCATCGGTCGGCGTGCAACGGCGCTGTGCCGGCCCCGTGTGTAACGTCGCCTACACGTGACCGGATCTCCAAGGAGACCTGCGCGGCGGTGTTCAGGGACACCGGTTCAGCCTGGGGGGCGAATGTCGATGAAGATTGCTTTGCTGTGCGAGGGCACGTATCCACACACGCAAGGTGGCGTCAGCGTCTGGTGTGACCAGCTGATCGCGGGCCTGCCGGAACATCAGTTCGAGGTGTACGCCATCAGCGGCCAGCCGGTGCGCCGCTCCGATCACGACCTGCCGCTGAACGTCTCGCAGCTGGTCAGCGTGCCGATCTGGGCGGCGGATCAGCCGCGCCGCAGCGCCGGACGCGACCAGGATCTGAACGACGGGTACGCGCAGCTGCTCTACAGCCTGCTCATCCCCGGGGTCAGCCCGGCGCAGTTCCTGGCGGCGCTGCGGAAACTGTTCGATTACGCGCAGCGCTGGGACCTGTCCCGCGCCCTAAATACCGGCCCGCGCGCCACGCAGCTGTACCAGATGTGGCGCGCGGCGGCCCGAGCGCCGCAGGATCACCTTCCGCGCAGCGGGGACCTGCTGCTGCCGCCCACCCTGGCGGACGCGCTGCGGGCCCACGCGTGGCTGGAGCATTTCCTGCGGCCGCTGTCGTGCAGGCCCTCGCGGGCGCAGGTGTGCCACGCGACCTCGAACGGCCTCAGTCCGCTGCTCGCCTTCGGCTGCAAGTGGACGTACGACACGCCGGTCATCCTGACCGAGCACGGCATCTACCTGCGGGAACGGTACCTGGAACTGCGCTTCACCGGGCACACCCCGGCCTTCAAGTCGTTCCTGCTGCGCTTCTACAGTCAGCTGAGCGCCGCCGCCTATCAGATGGCCGACCTGATCACGCCCGGCTCGCACTACAACGAGCGCTGGGAGCGGCAGCAGGGGGCCGTGCCGGAACGGATTCACGCGGTGTACAACGGGGTGAACCCGGCGGCGTTCCCGCAGGCGTTCAGCGAACCGTCCGACCCGACGATCAGCTGGGTGGGGCGCATCGATCCGCTCAAGGATCTCGAAACGCTGATCCGGGCGTTCGGGATGGTCCGTGAACACCTGCCGACCGCGCGGCTACGGATGTTCGGCAGCGTGCCACGCGGGAACGAGGGTTACGCCCGCTACTGCCAGGACCTGATCGACGACCTGAAACTCACCGGTTCGGCCGCCTTCGAGGGCCGCATCGAGAACGTCGTCTCCGGTTACCACGCCGGGCACATGGTGGCCCTGACCAGCATCTCCGAGGGGTTCCCGTACACGCTGATCGAGGCGATGGCAGCGGGACGCGCCACGGTCGCCACCGACGTGGGCGGCGTGTCCGAGGCGATCGGCGAGACTGGCCTGGTCGTGCCGTCGCGCGATCCGGCGGGCGTGGCGCGCGCCAGCCTGCAACTGCTGAGCGACGCGACGCTGCGCACCCGGCTGGGCAACGCGGCGCGTGAACGGGTGCTGAGCGAGTTCACGCTCGACAGTTTCCTGAAGGTGTACCGCCTGATCTACCCGGAAGTGGCGGCGCTGGCCCCCGCCGTGAGGTGGAGCGCATGACCCGCGCCGCCGGCATGGAGCAACGGTCGGCCGCGCCGCTCGCGCAGCTGTCCCGGCAGTTGAACCGGGCCTGCACGGCGGCCGTGCAGCCGCTGGAACTGGCCGCCATCCTGGAGGCCGAGGGCCTGACCGACAGCCTGGCGCAGCAGCGGTACGGGGAGGCCAGCGTGTTCAGCTGCGCCGAGCGGCTCTACCAGCTGGTGCCGTACCGCGCGCCGGCCGTGCCGGTCGTGCCGGCCGCGCGGCGCCCGCTGCCGCTGCGGAGCCTGCTGCGCGGCGGCCTGTACCTGCTGCCGGCACTGTGGACCCCGGCGATCCTGTCGCTGGGGCCGGCGCCGGACGTGTTCCAGGGCGCGGGCCTGGGCCTGCTGATCGCGTCGCTGTTCGGGTGGGGGTGGATGCAGGGACTGGCGTACGTGGGGTTCACGGGCCTGGCGCTCGCGCCGGCCGTCGCCGCCCGGCGCCTGCGGCAGACCGGCGTCGGCGCCGCCACGCTGGGCGGGCTGCTGGGATTGGCCGTGGCGGCCGCGCTGGGTCAGGACACCGCGCTGGTCACGCTGGCCGCGCTGAGTGTATCCGTGTACCTGGCGGCCGCCACGGCCCTGCTGGTGCTGGCGCAGGAGGTCACGCTGCTGACCGCCAGTCTGCCGGCGCTGCTGTGGCTGGGCCTGACGCGGGTATGGCCGGGCACGCCGGAAGTCGCAGGCGCGGCGCACCTGCCGGTCGTCCCGGCGGTCACGCTGCTGCTGGCCGTGGGTGGCCCGCTGCTCGCCGCGTGGCAGGCGACGCGGCACGCCGGACTGGCGGGCGCCGTGCAGGGGTCGCGCCGGGGCGTTCCGTGGGCGCAGGCCGGGCTGCACTGCGTGTACGGCTGGCTGTGCGCCGCGGCGCTGTCACTGGTGTTCCTGGCGCCGCTGTCGGGCCAGCCCCTGCAGGCGTTCTCGCTGAGTGCCACGGAACTGATGGGGCTGTCCTGGAGTCTGGCGCCGCTGGTCCTGACGCTGGGCGTCATGGAACTCGGGATCGCGCGGGTGCAGCGCCGCCTGCGGGAACAGGCCCAGCGGCTCGACCCGGTCCGGCGGATCGTGTGGGGGGCGCTGGGGCAGATCGGCGCCGGGGCGGGCCTGTACCTCGCGCTGCTCGGCGGGGCGTACCTGCTGGCGGGGGGGGTGGCGGCCGCGCTGGGCGTGCCGGCCCTGCCCGCCCCGGTGCTGGCCGCTCACCTGCTGATGGCGCTGTCCCTGCTGCTGAGCGGCCTGCTGAACAACTTCGGGCTGCTGCCCCGGGTACTGCTGGCCTGGGCGGCGGCGGTGGCGGCGCAACTCGCGGCGCTGCTGCTGGCCGGTCCCGGCGCGGCCTACCTGCTGGGGGCGGCGGTCGCGGCGGCCGGGCTGGGGTGGTTGACCGTCCTGGCTGTCCGTGACGTGAGGCACCTGCTGTGACGCCCGCGCCCCGACCGCCGCCCCGACCGCCGCCCCGACCGCCGCCGCGGCCCGCCTCTCCCGGCGCCTGCCTGCGCCGCGTTCCGTCACCCGTCACCCACTGGACCGGGCATCACCCCGGAGCAACGAGCGGCCTGCGGCGCAGGTCAGGGAGGACAGCATGACCCCACTGGTGGCCGTCACTGGCGCAGAAGGTTTCATCGGTTCACATCTGGTCGAGGGGCTGGTGCACGCCGGGTTCCGGGTGCGGGCCATGGTGCTGTACAACTCGTTCGGGTCGCTGGGCTGGCTTGAACGCCTGAGGCCCGACGTCATGGAACAGGTGGAGGTGACGTTCGGGGACGTGCGGGATCCGCTGTCGGTGCGGGAGTGCCTGCGCGGCTGCGAGGTCGCGTACCACCTCGCGGCGCTGATCGCCATTCCGTACTCGTACCAGGCGCCGCACTCGTACGTGCAGACGAACGTGGTCGGCACCCTGAACGTGCTCGAGGCCGTGCGGGACCTGGAGATTCCCCGCATGGTGCATACCTCCACGAGCGAGGTGTACGGCACGGCCCGGTACGTCCCGATTCCCGAAACGCACCCGCTGCAGGCGCAGTCGCCGTACTCCGCGTCGAAGATCGCGGCCGACAAGCTGGTCGAGAGTTACCACCTGAGTTTCGGGCTGCCGGTCGTGACCCTGCGTCCCTTCAACACCTACGGGCCGCGGCAGTCGGCGCGGGCGGTCATCCCGACCGTGATCTCGCAGATTGCCGCGCGGCACCCCGTGATCCGGGTGGGGGCGCTGAAACCCACGCGTGACTTCAACTTCGTGGCGGACACCGTCGCGTCGTTCATCGCGGTCGGGACCGCCCCGGCCGGGGCGGTGGTGGGCCGGACCCTGAACACCGGGACCGGCAGTGAGATCTCGGTGCAGGCGCTGGTGCAGGCCATCGCCGACGTGATGGAACGCCACGTCGAGATCGAGCAGGACCCGCAGCGGCTGCGGCCCGACGCCTCGGAGGTCATGCGTCTGGTCGGGGACAGTTCCGCGCTGCGCGCCGTGACCGGCTGGCAGCCGCGCCACACCCTGCACGAGGGCCTGGCGATCACCAGCCGCTGGTTCCTCGACCCGGGAAACCTCGCGCACTACCGCCCGGACCTGTACGCCGTCTGAGCCGGGCCCGTCCGGCACCCGGCCGCCCCCCCCGACAGCCCCCACCTTCCCGTTCAAGGAGACCCCCATGCACGCAGTCATTCTGGCAGGCGGTAAAGGCACCCGGCTCCGTCCCTACACCACCTGCGTTCCCAAACCGCTGGTGCCGATCGGGGACCGGTACTCGATCCTGGAAGTGGTGTTCCACCAGCTGGCGCACAGCGGCTTCACGCGCGTCACGCTGGCCATCGGGCACATGGGGCACCTGATCCGCTCGTTCGTGGGGGACGGCAGCCGCTGGAACCTGCGCGTGAACTACCTCGAGGAGCACACGCCGCTGGGCACCATCGGCCCGATGCTGGGCGCCCTCGACCAGCTGCCGGAGCAGTTCCTGGTCATGAACGGGGACGTGCTGACCAACCTGGACTACGCGGCGCTGATGGCCGCGCACCGCCAGTCGGACGCGCCGGTCACGGTCGCCACCTACGCCCGCGAGGTCCGCAGCGAATTCGGGGTGCTGGACGTGCAGGCCGGCGAGATCATCCGCTTCCGCGAGAAGCCGGTGTTCGACTTCATGGTCAGCATGGGCATCTACGCCTTCCGGCGCACCACCCTGGAACGCTACGAGGCCGGGCAGCCCTTCGGCTTCGACCAGCTGATCCTGGACCTGCTGGCGCGCGGGGAACACCCGGCCAGCTACCCCTTCGGCGGGTACTGGCTGGACATCGGCCGGCCCGACGACTACGACCGGGCCAACCTGGAATTCGACCGGTACATCGACGTCCTGATGCCCGGCCGCGCCGGCGCGGCGCCGGTCGTCCCGCCCGCCGGTCTGGACCCCGGCACGCTGAACGCGGCGGTGACGCCATGACCCAGGTGCTGCTGCTGGGAGCCGGCGGTTTCCTGGGCCGGCCGGTGGCGCGCGCGCTGCAGGAAGCGCCGGACTTCACGCTGAAGGTCGCGCCGCGCCGCAGCGCCCTGGACCTGCTCAGCGCGCACGACGCCGACTGGAACCGGCTGCTGCTCGACCCGGTCCCGGACGTGATCATCAACGCGGCCGGGCGCACCAGCGGCACCCTCCAGGAGGTGCACGAGGACAACACGCTGCTGGTCGCCACGCTGCTGCGGCACCTGAAACGCCTGCGGCTGACGCCCTGGCTGGTGCAGTTCGGTTCCGCCGCCGAGTACGGCCCGACCGACCGCGCGCCGGTGCCGGAATCGTTCGCGGGTCATCCGGCCAGCTCGTACGCGCAGAGCAAGTTCGACGCCACGCAGCTGCTGCTGCGGCACTTCGGGAGCGGGGAGGCCCGCGGGGTCACGCTGCGGATCTTCAATCCGGTCGGGGCCGGGCAGGGCCCGCAGACGCTGCCCGGCCAGGCCGCCCTGAAGTTCCGTCAGGCGCTGCTGGACGGGGCCGAGACCGTCGCCTTCGGCCCGCTCGACTCGGCCCGCGACTTCGTGAACCTGCGGGACGTGACGGCCGCCGCGCTGTTCGCCGCGCGTCTGGAACAGGGCCCGCCGGTGCTGAACATCGGGTCCGGTCAGGCGACGCTGGCCCGTGACCTGGTCCGCGACCTGGCCCGCCTGGCCGGATACCGGGGCGAGATCACGGAGCAGGCGCCCCCCTCGGCCCGTTCCGCGGCCGTGCTGTGGCAGCAGGCGGACCTGCGGACCGCCGGCGCGCTCGGCTGGTCACCGGTGTTCACGCTCGGAGGTGCCCTCGAGGACCTGTGGCATTCCCTTCCCCCGACCTTCCCCACGCACAAGGAGACCCCTCATGGCTCTGTTCACCTCTAGTCACCTGCGGCGCGCCGCGCAGCTCAGCTGCCTGCTGCTCGCCGCGTGTTCCTCCGCGCCGCCCGCCGAGCAGACAGCCGCCGGCTCCGGCCCGCACGAGGTCGCCCAGCCGGGCCTGCCGCTGGCCCCGCCGGCCCTGCCGCCGGCGAGTAACCTCAATCCGCTGCCGGACCTGCGCGGCCCCACCACGCTGGCCCCGCTGCGCAGCCTGGGCCTGACCAACCCGGCGGTCGTGGCGCTGCGGGTGCTGATCGTGACCGCCCCGAACGACTACGGCCTGAGCAGCGCGCGCACCATGCTCGATCAGGCCGGCGTGCCGTACGACGTGATCGACCCGACCGTCACGCCACTCACCACCGACTCGCTGATCGCCGCGGACGGCAGCGGCCGCTACCAGGGCGTGATCCTCACCAGCGGGAACCTCGCCTACGAGGCCTCCCCCGGCGTGTGGCAGAGCGCGCTGGACTGGGGCGCGTGGAACCTGCTGTGGCAGTACGAGTCCACGTTCCAGGCGCGGCAACTGTCGCTGTACACCTACCCCAGCAGCTGGCCCGAGGATTACGGCCTGCGGGACGCCGGGGTGGCCGCCGCCAGCGCGGACATGAAGGTCACGGTGGCCGGCGGGTCGGTGTTCAAGGACATCCGGTCCGGCGCGACCCTGCCGGTCCGGAATGCCTACAACTACCCGGCGACGACCGTGCCGGTCAGCGGCGTGACGACCACGCCCCTGCTGACCGATCCGGCCGGGCGGGTGCTGGCTGCGCAGTCCGACACCGGCGGCCGCGAGCGGCTGGCGCTGACCTTCGCGCAGAATCCCAACCTGCTGCACACCGCGCTGCTGAACGACAGCCTGCTGAGCTGGCTCACGCGGGGCGTGTACATCGGCGAGTACCGCCGCTACAACCAGCTGGACGTGGATGACTGGTTCCTGCCGGGCGACGTCTACAACGAAACGACCGGCGGCATTCAGCCCGACGCGTTCCGCCTGCGCGCCAGCGACGCGCTGGCCCTGCCGGCGCAGCAGCGCACGCTCCGCAACACCTACCCGGTCACGGCGGGCTTCAAGCTGGCGGTCATGTTCAACGGGGGCGGCGCGAACACGGCGGCCCCGGCCAGCTGCAACGCCTCCGTGGTCAGCCCCGATCCGCTGTCGAGCGTCTCACGCTGCATGAACGGGGACTTCGACTGGGTCAGTCACACCTTCGATCACCTGTACATGGATTTCCTGAACCTCGCGGACTCGACCGCGCAGCTGCAGAACAACGTGAATGTCGGAACGGCGCTGGGGCTGTCCATGAGTGCCGCCAGCCTCGTGACCGGCGACATGTCCGGCCTGGGGTACTACAACCCGGCCGGGGACGGCCCGAAAACCAACTACGGCCTGGGCGCCTCGAACACCGCGTTCCTGCAGGCCGCGCAGAACAGCGGCGTGAAGTACCTCGCGTCGAACCGCTCGGTGGCCGGTCAGTGGGATCCCAGCTGCGCCAGCTGCGGCCTGCCGCACCCGCTGAAGCCCTCGGTGTTCCTGGTGCCGCGCTGGCCGACGAACATCTTCTACCACGTCACGACGCCCGCGCAGGTCGTCGCGGCGTACAACTCGGTGTACGGTCCCGGCGGCAGCGCGCCGTTCTGGGATCACCCGCTCACCTACCAGGAGATCCTGGACCAGGAAGGGCAGATTGCCCTCACGCACGTCCTGAGCGGCGCGGCCTTCCCGCACTACATGCACCAGGGGAACCTGCGGCAGTACGCGACCGGCCGCAGCATCGCCTTCGACTGGGAGATGAACCTGGTGGGCCGCTACGCGGCGTACTCCACCATGCCGCTCATGAACCTGAAATGGGACGCCCTGGGCGCCTACGTGCAGCGGCGCACGTCGTTCATGAAAAGCGGCCTGACCGGCAGCTGGAACCGGCAGACGCGGGTGATCACGGTCCGCTCGACGAACGGCGGCGTGGGCTACCTGACCGGCGTCACGCTCGGCAGGTCCGAAACCTACGCCGGGCGGGTCATCAGCCGCTTCGACATGACCGCCGGACAGACGGCCACGGCCCCGGCCCCCTGATGAACACCGCGCAGCTTCGTTCACGCACCCCGCCGCCCGTCCGGGCCGGCTGGCGGGAGCCGCTGGCCCCGGCCGAACCGGACCCGCGCGACGATCCGGCCCGTCACCGCGCGCTGGCGGTGTACTACGGACAGGACGGGCTGCGCCAGCTGGCCCGCTACCGGCGCGTGGCGGTGCAACCCGGTCACTTCCGCGCGAACGAGGTGATCTGGCTGCAGCGGCAGGGCGTGAAGGTCCTGGCGTACCTGAGCCTGGGCGAGGACACCGACCCGCACGCCCCCTGGCGGCTCGGGGGGGCGCTGCCGACCTGGAACACCTTCCAGGTGGACCTGCGGCATCCGGCGTGGGCCCACCGGGTCCGCGCGCAGGTCGAGGCGGCCACCCGCTTCGACGGGTTCCTGCTGGACACGCTCGAGAGCGCCGGAAACGACGCGCAGCAGAAACGCGCCATGCTGAAACTCATCCGGCAGGTGCGGGCCTGGAGCGGCGGGCGTTACCTGATGGCCAACCGGGGCTTCAGCCTGCTCGAGCGGCTGCGCGGCACGGTGGACGCGGTCCTGATCGAATCGTTCACCACCACCTGGCACGGCGGGTACCGGGCGTACAGCGGGCACGAACTGGCCTACACCCAGGCGCTGCTGACCGCCGCCCGCCGCCTGCGACTGGAAGTCTACGCGCTGGACTACGCCGACACGCCGGCGCTGCGGCGGACGGCGCTGCGGCGCGCCGCGGCGCTCGGCGTGCCGACCTTCGTCACCAACCGGAACCTCACGCTGCCCGGCGGATTCCGCGCGTCGACCGGCGCGCCCCCCTCGTCCGGCTGAGCGTGCCGGCCGCGTCCCAGGCGGGGTGGGTCCCCCCACCGCCGCTGGGGGAGGGCTGTAGGCAGCGTGGGCGGCGCGGCCTATAGTCAAGCGGAAGCGGTCAGCGGTGTACTGGTACCGCCTTCCCGCGTCCTGCTCCGGTCGTCCGTCCTGCCTGCCACTGCCCCCGCCCGATCCCTGTGGTGCGCGATCAAAGGACGGAAATGCTCGTGTTGACACTCTCCCTGCTGGGCCACACGTACCTCAGTTCCGACAACCGGCCGCTGCGACTCTCGCAGAAGGCCGTGGCGCTGATCACCTTCCTGGTCCGCGAGGGCCGCCCGCAGCACCGCGAACGGCTCGCGAACCTGCTGTGGAACACGCCGGGTGCGCTGCGCAACCTGCGGGTGGAACTCAGCCGACTGAACCAGCGCGGGCTGGAACTGTTCCCGGTGAATCAACCCATGCTGGAACTGACCATTCCCACCGATTTCGACGACTGGATCAGCGGCGCGGCCACGCAACCGGACACGCGCCTGAACGACTGGCTGTCGAGCGTGAGCACCCTGCCCCTGAACGGCCTGGACGACCTGGGCACCCCGGAATTCCAGGAGTGGGTGCACGCGCAGCGGGCCGCGCTCAGCCAGCAGATCGAACGGACCCTCTCGCAGGTGTACGACCGGGCGCTGCAGCTCGGTCAGCACGGCGCCGCTCACGCGGTGCGCACCCACATCCGGCAGCTGGGCCTGCGGATCGTGCCTGCCACGCCGGCCCCCACCACGACCGCCGTGCAGTTCGAGCGCCGGCCGCTCCGCGCGCGCCTGCAGCAGATCCTGTCGCGCGCCGAGCAGCAACCGCAGCTGGTGCTGCTGAGCGGGTCCAGCCGACCGGGCCGGCACGACCTGATCGAACGCTGCACCGAGCAGACCAGCTGGCACGTCCTGGAGCTGGAAGCAGCGGCCCAGCCGGACGTGCAGCACGCCGCGCTGCTGCACCAGGTCCTGCGGATCATGCTGCCGGACGGGCTGTCCGAACCGCACCTGCCCGCCACGCGCCCGGCCGAACTGAGCGAGGAGATGATCCGGGTCTGGACCCTGATCGCGCAGAGCCGCCAGCAGCTGCTGATCGCCATTCATGATGTCGCGCGGCTGTCCCCGTCGCTGCTGAGCAGCCTGCACTTCGCCATGAACCTGCGCTGCAGCCTGACCCTGGTCCTGACCGGCGCGGCGCTCCGCGGCCCGGTCCCGCTGGACACCTCGGAGGGCGCGTTCGACCTGTCGCGCGTGCATCAGCTGGAACTGCCGCCACTGAGCGTCCAGGAGATCGCGGAGGCCGCCGACCTGCGCGCCCCGCCGGCCAGCGCGGACCTCAGCCTGCAGCGCGCGGCCCGCATCGCCCAGGAATCCGAGGGCTGGGACCTGCACGCCCAGGCGCTGATCGAGCAGCCCCCGGTCCCGTCGCAGCGCGTGCCGGACGTGGTCCGCTCGGCGCTGGTGGGCAGCCTGGACGTGCCGCCGCCGCTGCGCCGCGCCCTGTCGCAGCTGGCCATGGTCCACGGCACGCTCGGCCCGGCGGTCGCGGAACTGATCGTGCAGCCGCCGTACCCGGAGGCGCTGCTCGAAGGCGAGCGGCGCGGCCTGCTGGTCACGGCCGCTCCCGAGGAGATCATGCACATGCCCGCCGCCGGCTACCGGCCCTCCGACCAGGACAGCCGGCTCACGCTGATCAGCGAGGCTGCCCGCGTCACGCTGGCCGGCCTGCTCACCAGCAGCGAGCGGCGGCACCTGCGGACCGTCCTGGCCGAACACCTGCTGCCCACCGACCCGGCGCTGGCGCTGTACTACGCGCGCGGCGCGAACCTGCCCGACCTGACCCGGCTGGCCCTGGAGCGGCTGGGACCGGCCGGCGGCGCGGTCCCGGGCACGCCCCCGTATACCGTGCTGCCGGCCACCGACCCGCCGTCCGCGGCGGTGGCTGGACCCCGCACGGAGCGCCGCACCGGCAACGCCTACCGCGTGGCGCTCGACGGTCAGCAACTGGAAATCATGCGGCGCGGCCAGCACGCCCGCCCCCCGCTGCTGCGGCTGCGCTGGGAGCACGTGCCGGCCGGCACCTGGCGGCTGGTCGCGCGGGTGGACGTGTTCCAGGCCGCGCCGGAACTCGGGGTGCTGGCCGGTGAGGAATGCTTCGCGCTGGGCGTGCGCACGCCCCGCACCCTGGAGACGTACCTGCCGGTCGGCGCGCCGTTCAGTTCGCAGGAGCGCCGGCCGGCGCTGCGCCTGCCGATGCACCGCTGGTTCCAGCTGTCCGGACAGTCCGAGGGGGGACCGCTGGAACTGCAGGTCCGGGCGCTGGACATCGCCCTGATCATCCGGCACTGGAGTTGCGGCGGCTCGCTGCTCGACCGCGGGCCACCCTGGACAGGCACTGGCCTGAGCGCCTGACACGGACTGCCGTTTGGTTCGTTCACAGATCGGACCACCACCGATCTGTCAACTCCACGTCCGGAACCCGCCAAGCTCCCACTCGCTTCGCTCGGATTGAACGGGCTCTGCAGCCCATTCAATCGGAGTCCGGATCAGAAGTGCAGGGCCTCGCTCGGCGCGGCGCAGAGGGTGCCGTAGCGGCCGGCGCGGGCCAGGATGTCGTTCGCCCAGCGGGTGTGCGTGGCGGGTTCGCACATGCGGCCGTTCATGCTGAACACGGCGGGCGCGTCGGGCGCGAGGATGGCGCGCGCCTCTTCGAGGTCGTGCGGGTGGACGGCGTAGGCGCGCAGCACGGTGGGCAGCTGCGCGGGGTGAATGATGGTCTTGCCGCACAGGCCGTACTCCAGGTCCTGCTGCAGCTCGCGGGCCAGGGTGGCGGGGTCGCCGTGCACCTCGTACACCGGGCTGGACAGCGTGAACCCGGCGGGTTTGAACACGCCGATCAGCAGGCTGATCACGCGTTCGAGCGGGCCCTCGTAGGCGGTGCGGCCGGGGGTGCGGCGCACGCCGAGGGCGTGCATCAGGTCGTTCCCGCCGATGCGCAGGCCACCCACCCGCGCCTGCCAGCCGCGGCGGAGGATCTGGTCGCGCAGGGCGGTCATGTGGGTCTCGCTGAGGGCCTCGGGGGTTTCGAGGGTCGGGAAGATCAGCAGGTGCGCGTGTTCCGGGGCGTGCAGTTCGCGCAGGTATTCGGGGAGGTTCCCGGCGTGGATCTTGGGCAGCACGAAGCCGGTCACGCCGCGCAGGTCCATGCTCAGCAGGGCGCGCAGCACCCGGGGGTTACGGGCGCGGATCAGGCGCAGCGGGCCGCGCGGGCCGAGGAGCGGCAGGGCGGCCCGCAGGTTCGAGAGGGCCAGCGGCAGGTCGTCCTCGCGCACGGCGTCCTCGGTGCAGTAGATCAGGCTGGTCAGGTCCGGCCAGCGGCCGTTGCCGAGCTCGGCGAGGTCCGGGCGGGTGGCGGGCGCGTACAGGCTGGCGCCGAGACTCCACGGGTCGAAGGGAGCGGGGGGGGTGGGGGTCATTCGGCACCTCCGGCGATGGTGGCGACCGCCAGGTACGGCAGGTCCGGCTGCTGGGTGACGGGCACGTCCGCGTGGCGGGCGAGGGTGAGCAGGTGCTGGATGTCCGGGTGGGCCTCGCCGCGCAGGATCAGGTGGGCGGGGCGGCGGCGCAGGAAGACGCGGGTGGCCTCGCCCACGCCGGGTTTCACGCGGTGGGGGTCGTGGACGCCCAGGGCGGCGGCGGCCCGCAGCGCGGCCTGCACCGGCTGCCGGGGGCGCGGGCCAGGGGTGAGGGGGGTGTCGGGGCCGTGCGGGGCGCTCAGGGCGTCCAGGGCGCGCAGGTAGTGGCCGCTCAGGTCGTGGGGCCGCAGGGCGTCCTCGGTGCGGGCGGCGTGCCGCTGGCCGGGCACGGCGACGAAGGTGCGGCTGAGCAGCCCGCAGACGGTGGCGTTCAGCGCGGCGTGCGGGAGCAGCAGGTCGCCGTGCGTGGCGGCGTGGCGGGCAACGCCGGCCGGGTCGCTCAGGACGGCCAGGATGGGCGGCACGTCCGCCGGGAGGCTGCCGCGCAGCGCGCCGTGGATGCTGCCCTTGCCGGTCCAGCCGTCCACGAAGATCAGCTGCGCGCCGGGGTGCGCGGCCTGCACCGCGGCGAGCGCGATCCGGTCGATGCCGCTGCCGCGGATGATGGAGAGCGTGTGGTGCGGCAGGTCGCGGCCCCAGCGGCGCGCGAGCCTCCGCATGGCGCAGCCGACCGGGGTGCCGGCGCGGGCCAGGGACACCAGGACGGGGTGGGGGTAGGTGCGCAGCAGGTCGGCGGTCAGGGCGGCCAGCAGGTGCCCGGTGCGCGGGCCGTTGCGGCTCAGGGCCGCGTGGTAGGCGTCGGTCTGCGCGGCGGCGGGGGGTCGCTCCGGGGTCAGGAGTTCGCCGTAGGACACGCCGCTGCGGATCAGGGCTTCCTTCTCCTCGATGCTGACCAGCCGGGGGTGGGCGGCGTCCAGCTGCACGGTGACGTCGTCGGAAGGCAGGGTGTGGGTCAGGGGGATGGGCATGCGGGGGTCCTTCCGGCAAGCGGGAGTGGGGGCGCGGGGTGTCCGCTCAGGGAAGCACGCGGGGGTCAGCGGCGCGTCTGCGGGGGTGGCCCGGTCTGCGGGGGCCGCGGTCCGGGCCGGGCCCACCGCTGTCAGTACGCGGCGGGCGGGGCGCGGGTTGCGGGGCCGACCCACGCGGTGGGAGGGTCAGCGTTGTGGGAGGGTCAGCGTTGTGGGAGGGTCAGGGCACGCAGGGTCCGCATCAGCTGGCCGCGCCGGGGCGTGAGCGCGAAATCGCACTCGTCCATGAACGGCAGGTCGCTGACCGAGTCGCCCAGTCCCAGCGTCAGGGCCGCGCCGCTCAGGTGCGTGCCGAGCAGGTAGCGCACGGCGGCGGCCTTGCCGAGGTGGCGGGGCAGCAGGCTGACGTTGTTCGCGTTCGCGATCACCTGCAGCGGGTGGTCCGGGCCGTGCGCGGCCTCCAGCCGGCCCTGCAACTCGGCCAGGACCGCCGGGTCGGCGTCCGGGTGTTTCAGGACGGTCATGAACGGCGTGCCGTGCGCGGCGTGCGAGGTCAGGCGCGCCCCGAGCCGCGCGGCGTGCGGGGCGACCGCCTCGGTCCCGGCGCGCAGGGCGTCCTGCAACGGCGCGAGGTGCGCGAGGACCTGCGCGGCCCACGCGGGGTCGGGGGTGCCGGCGGGCGTCAGGATGGTCAGGCCGTGGTCCAGCACCCGCCAGGACCGCAGCGGCAGGGTCACGCGCGCCATGGCGGCCGCGTCGCGGCCCGTGACGGGCACCAGGGTGACGTGCGGGGCGGCCAGCAGGTCCAGCAGCGCCACCTGCGCGGGCGTGGCGTGCGAGTGCGGCTGCCCACGCGAGTCCACGGTCATGGGTGTCAGGGTGGCGGGGTCTGCGCCGGGCAGTTTGCGCAGCGTCTGGAACAGCGTGTCGTCCAGATCCGCGAAGACCACGGTGGAGGGGGTGGGCGCGGCGGTCACGAGAGCCTCACGGCCCGCGCGTGCGGCCCGAGCGCCTCCATCAGGGCCGGGTCGGGGTGGCAGCCGCCCTCGAAGGTGACGAGGATGCGGGCGTACGCCTCCGGGCGCACGTTGTACAGGTAGTTCGGAATGTCGTCCCCGACGTTGTCGGTGAAGGTCAGGGCGCTCCCGATGGCGAGGCCCGGCAGGACCGGACTGCGGGTCGTGGCGCTCCAGTGGACGTCCAGGCCACGCGCCTCCAGGGTGCGGGCCAGCGCGAACGCCGGGAACTGGTACTCGCCGGTCCCGAGGACCAGCAGCGGCCCGCCGCGCAGGTCGGCGTCGGCGTCGGGCGTCGTCCAGGCGCTCAGGTCCGGACCGCCGGGATGCCCGAGTCGGGCGCTGCGGGCGGGCAGCAGGGCGCTGCGGTCGCCGCCGTCGCCGGTCACGGCGGGCAGCGCGGCGGGCGTCCAGGCCGGGTCGGGCGTGAACGTGAACGTGCCGCGCGACAGGCTCACGAAGTCCACCGGGACCGGCAGGGCCGCCTGCACGGCGTCCCGGCGCACGCACCAGTCGGTCAGGCTGACCAGCACGACCCGCGTGACGTGCGGGTGCCGGGCCAGCCACTCGCGGGCGAGGTTCTCCAGGGTGGTGCCGGTCGAGAGTTCATCGTCGACCAGCACGAGTTCCTGCGCGGCGCGGGCCGCCCCGCCCGGGTCGTACACGAGGTGCGCCGGGGCGTGGGAGTGCGGCTCGTCGAAGCGCAGCAGCAGCGGCGCGTGCTGGTG
Organism: Deinococcus depolymerans; assembly: GCF_039522025.1. NCBI lineage: Bacteria > Thermotogati > Deinococcota > Deinococci > Deinococcales > Deinococcaceae > Deinococcus > Deinococcus depolymerans. The sequence continues at coordinate 107,851 of NZ_BAAADB010000021.1, forward strand.
GTAGCGGGTGGTGTGCTGGAAGGTGCCCGGCCCGGCGGCCAGCCACGAACCGTCCGCCAGGGCGTCTGCGGCTGGCGTGCGCTGCGCCTGCCACGCGCGGAACACGCCCTCGCCGAGCGCGGTGGCCGTCTCGGCCAGCCCGATGAAGTGCGGGCGGGTCAGGGGCGGCAGGGCCGCCGCGAGCGCCGCGTGCGTGGCGGCCGCGACGGCCGGCCGCACCGGGATGTGCTTGCCCAGCACGCGGCTGACGAACAGGAAGCCGCGTTTCGGGTTGCGGCGCACCGCGAAGTCCAGCAGGTCGTCCAGCGGCAGCGCCGAGCGTTCCAGGTGCAGGTCCAGTTCCCCGCTGGGCAGCGTCACGCGGCGCCGGGCAAACTGACCGGCGGCGGGCGGGGCGCCGGTCACGCGGGCTCCGGTTGCAGGCGGACGACACGCACGGCCTTGTCCTCGGCCACGTGCAGGCCGGTCTGCACGGGCGGCAGGGCGTCCCAGTCGAGCGCGCCGCTCCAGGCGTCGAGCAGCAGCCGCGGGAAGTTCACGCCGGCCGCCATGGCGTACCGCAGGCCGCCGGACGCGCGGGCGTTGATCTCCAGCATGTTCGCGACGCGCGTTCCGCCGCGCAGGTCGTCTTTCGTCTGGAAGTTGAAGATGCCGCTCAGGCCGTAGTGCCGCGCGATCTGCGCGGCGGCCTGCACGAGGTCCGGGCGGGCCTCGATCAGCTGCCCGTCGGGGGACTTGCGGCGCACGACGGCGCGGATCAGGCGGCCCTGCCACGCCACGCAGTCCACGCTGCGCTCGGCTCCTTCCAGGGTGTGCATCAGGAGCATGGTGGGCAGGTCCGGCGCGGCGAACAGCTCGCGCGCGGCCGCGTGGCTCATCTGGTACAGCTCGCCCTTCAGGAACGAACCCAGGTCCGGGCGGTCCAGGATCACGCGGAAGCCGCTGGCGTAGATGCCGCGCGCCGGCTTGACGCACAGGCGGGTGCCGTCCTCGCGCAGGGCGTCCCAGGCGGCGTCGAAGCTGCGCAGCGAGTCGAAGGTCGTCCAGCGCGGGATGGGCAGCGTGGCCGGGTTCCAGGCGCGCAGGAACTCGTCCTTGCGTTCCAGGTGCCGCTGGGTCTCCTCGGAGGCCGGGGCCAGCACGGCCGTGCCGGACGCCGCGAAGGCCGGGGCGTGCCGCGCCAGCAGTTCGCGTTCCTTGCCGGGAACCAGGGCGTCGATGCCGCGTTCCTCGCAGGCGCGGCGCAGCCAGTCGGCGTACCCGTCGCCGATCAGGCCGCGCGGTTCGAGGAAGGAGTGGGGCGCGGCGGCCAGCATGCCGTGCCCGGCGTCCGTGTGACTGGCCCAGACCTCGTACCCGCTGCCGCGGAGCGCGCTGATCTGCGCGGCTGTGACGCTGAAATTCTTGTTGAACAGAACCTTCTTCATGCTTGACCTCGTGTGGACCGTCCCGGGTGCCGGCGGCGCGGACGTCCCACTCTGACGGAAAACGGCCGGCCCTGCCAGCGGCCGCGTCATGGAGCGCGGGCCGCTTCAGCCGGGTTCCTGGCGGGCGAGGGCCTCGCCGAACTCGCGGGCGGCCTGCGCGGCGCGGCGTTCCGCCTCGGGCAGGAAGGTCGCGGTCAGCGCCCGGACCCGCGCGAGCTGCTGCGCGTTCAGGTGGGCCCGCACGCCTTCCGGGTCGGGCGGCAGGGTGGGATGGCCGGTCAGGGTCTCGATCAGGCCGCGCACGAACGCCGCCTGGGTGGGCGTCTCGGTGCGGATCAGGCGGGGCGGGTGCGTCCGGAAGTACAGCTGCCGGGCGGCCGCGAACCGCAGGCGGGCGGCCAGGGAACCCTGGGCGGCCAGCACGTCGGCGGGGGTGATCGCGGCGGCCGCCTGTCGCAGCGCGGCCGGGTCCAGGCCGTCCAGGGCCGCCCAGCCGTCCACGCGCACCTCGGCGAGTCGGTGGAGGTCCACGGCGTCCATCAGCCGGCGCATCTCGGGTTCGGTCAGGTCGTCGGCGTCGACCAGGGCGGTCAGGGCGTCGTCCTGCGCGTCGGTTCCCAGGCGGGTGAGCAGCGCGGCCGATTCGCGCCACGCGTCGAGCGCGGCGAGGTCCTGTGAGACCGGCAGGCTGGGGTCGAGGTCGAACAGCGTCAGGTCGTGCTCGCGCAGGAAGGCGCCCAGGCGGCGGCCGGCGTTGCCGCGCTCGCCGCCCACGCCCCCCCGGTACAGTCCCATCAGCTTGCGGGCGCGCACGAGCAGGTCGGGGTCGGTCACGCCGGGCATTCTGTCACGCCCGCCGCGTTCTCATGTCCTCACGTGACGCCGCCCAGGATGAGGCACGGAAAGCCAGCCCACTTTAACGCCTTCTCATTGTATGACGCCCCACGCTGATGGCGGAAGCCGCGTCTCTAAGATCACTGCGTCGCAGAAGACATCCTTCTCGCACATCACTACATTCCGCAATCACTGTCAACGTGATTCGCGCCTTTCTCTATTCCTGGAGGTCCACCATGAAGAAGCTGATCCTGACCACCCTGCTGCTGAGCGGTTCCGCCCTCGCCGGCGGCGGCGGCATGGTGCCCGCCGGCAACACCATTGCCAGCATCGTCGCGAACGACCCGAACTTCAGCACCCTGCTGGCCGCCGTGCAGGCCGCCGGGCTGGTCGACACCCTGAACAGCTCCGGACCGTTCACGGTGTTCGCCCCCACCAACGCCGCGTTCGCCAAGGTGCCGGAGGCGGACCTGAACGCCCTGCTGAACGATCCCGCGCAGCTGAAGGCCCTGCTGCTGTACCACGTGGTGCCGGGCCGCGTGACCGCCGCGCAGGTCATGAAACTGACCTCCGCCAAGACCGTGAACGGCGCGTCCGTCAACATCGGCGTGAGCGGCGGCAGGGTCATGGTCGGGAACGCGACCGTCACCCGGGCCGACGTGCGCGCCAGCAACGGTGTCATTCACGTCATCGACACCGTCCTCATGCCCTGATCCACTGTCCGGCAGCGGGGGGCGCGGCGCTGGGAGGCATCCCGGCCCCGCGCTCCCCGCTGCCCCGGTGCCCCCTGTCTCCCGGAGGTCTGCCATCACTTCCCTGCTCTTTCCCTCGCGCCCCGCGCGGACCACCCTGTTCCTGACGCTGCTGTGCGCCCTGCTGGCCGCCCCGGCCGGCGCGCTGGGCCTGCGCTGGAGCGCCCCGGAACCCCGGCTCGTGAACGGCCAGGTGCAGCGGCCCGTCCTTCAGCACTCACGGCCCCTGACCGTCCCGGCGGGCGCCGCGGCGCAGGTCCGCCGCAGTGGCCGCCTGACCCCGGAACTGCGCCGCGCCCTGGACCGCGCGTACGCCGCCGTGGACGCCCGCACGCCCCGCGACCTGCGCTTCAGCCGCGCGGGCCGCACATGGACCGCGCAGGCCCGCACCGGCTGGACCGTGGACCGCGCCGCCTCGGACCGCGCCGTGCTGGACGCCCTGAGGGCCGGACGGAACAGCGCCCCGCTGCGCGTGAACCTGACCGCCCCGGCCCGCAGCGTCGCCTGGGCCGCCACCCGCCGGATCACGCACCTGGGCAGCGGCACCTCCAGTTTCACGGGCAGCCCGGACTTCCGCGTGCAGAACATCCGCGTCGGGGCGTCCCGCGTGCACGGGCAGTGGATCGAAGCGGGCCGCGAACTGAACTTCAACGCCCTGATCGGCCCGGTCACCGCCGCGCGCGGCTTCGCGCCGGGTTACGTGATCACCGGCAACCGCCTGCGCACCGAGGACGGCGGCGGCCTGTGCCAGGTCAGCACCACCGTCTTCCGCGCCGCCTGGACGGCGGGCCTGCCCATCACGGAACGGCACGCGCACTCCTACCAGGTGGCGTACTACGGCCAGCCGGGCCTGGACGCCGCCGTGTACGCCCCCGCCAAGAACCTCCGCTGGCGCAACGACACCCCCGCGCCCATGCTGGTGCAGGCCGACTGGGACACCCGCACCGGCCGCCTGAACGTCCACCTGTTCGGCCAGGACGACGGGCGGCGCAGCTGGACGGCCACCCCGCAGCCGTCGCAGGTGCGCCCCGCGCCCGGCCCGACCTTCGTGAGCGACCCCGCCCTGACCGGCGACGAGGCCCGCCGCATCGACATGCCCGCCCCCGGCGCGCTCGTCAGCGTGACCCGTCAGGTCCGGCTGCCCGGCGGTCAGGTCCGGCGCGACACGCTCGTCAGCCGCTACCGCCCCTGGGGAGGCGTGTTCGCCGTCGCCCCCGGCGACGACCGGCTGCGCAACTGACCCGGACGCCGGCCCGCAGCCTCCCGGTGCGGGGGGTTCATCTGGCCGGCCGCGTGGACTGTATGGCGCGTGTAAGACCCCGGGTGCGTACACTGGGGGTGTTTCCGCCGCCGGCGCGGCCCCTGTCCACCGCCCACTCCTGACCGGAGGTCCGCTCACCGTGTCTTCCCCGTCTTCGTCTGCTGCGCCCCCGTCGACACCCCCTCCCGCCGGGACGACCGTGCCCGCGCTGCTGTGCCGCAGCGGTCAGGCGCGGTTCTACCTGCCCTTGACGCAGATCGAGCGGGTGTACCCGATGGTGCACCTGCCCGCCGCGCGTCAGGGTGGGCCGCGCGTGCACCTGCGCGGCGAGACGCTGGACGTGCAGGACACCCGTGGGTGGTGGGGGCAGCCGCCGGCCGAACCGGAGGCCACGCAGCGCCTGATCGTCGTGACCCGCCCGCGCCGCGAGGCGTGGTGGGTGGATGAGGTCGGTCCGCTCGCGGACGTCCCGGCCGGCGCGCCCCACGCCGTCCTGGACGGTCAGGTGCTGCCGGTGGTATGGCACCCGTGACCGGCCCGCTGCCGCAACTGCTGGCGGACACGGCCGGGCTGCGCTGGACCGAGCAGCTGCACGGCCTGGCCCGCGCCCGTCTGGATGAACTGGCCCGCGCGCACGGCGGACTGGACGACCTGCTGCGCGCCGCGACGGTCCGCCCGGACGTGGCGTCGCAGGTGGCGGCGGCCTTCACGGTCGGTGAGACGTGGTTCCAGCGAATCGGCGCGCACTTTGAGGCGCTGCCGGAGCTGCTGGCCGACCGCCCGCACGTACGCGCCTGGAGTGCCGGCTGCTCGACCGGCGAGGAGGCGTACGCGCTGGCGGCGGCCTTCACGCGCCAGACGGTGGACGTCCTGGGCACCGACCTGAACCCGGAGGCGCTGCGGCGCGCGCAGGAGGGCCGGTACGGCGCGCGGTCGTTCCGGGGCGTGCCGGCCGCCCAGGTGGAACGGTCCTTCGAGCGGCGCGGCGAGCAGTTCGAGGTGCGCCCCGCGCTGCGCCGGCGCGTGCGGTTCTCCCTGCACAACCTGATGACCCCGGCTCCCCGGCGCGACCTGGACGTGATCGCCTGCCGGAACGTCACGATCTACTTCACGCCCGGGGCGGCCGCGCTGGCGTACACGCACCTCGCGCAGGCGCTGGCGCCGGGCGGGGTCCTGCTGCTGGCCCCCAGCGACCCGCGCCCGCCCGCCCACCTGGGGCTGGTGGTGGACCGCTCGCGCGGCACCCAGGTCCTGCGCCGCGCCCTGACCCCGCCCGGCAGGCCGCGCCGGGCGGGGCCGGGCGCGGCGGACCGGTCACCTGCCGGGGCAGCCGGTCCGGCCGGGGTCGGCGCGGCGCGGCCGCCAGCGCCGGAAGTCACGGACCTGCCGGCTGCCCGCCGGGCCGCGTACGAGGCGCCGCTGGACCCGCAGGCGCAGTTGCAGCTGGCCTGGGCGCTGCGCCGCGCCGGTCAGGAGGCCCGGGCGGCGCGGCAGGCGCGGCACACGCTGACGCTGCTGGAAGCGGGCGGGGCGGACAGCTGGGACGCGGCGCGGCTGCGGGCCGGCTGCCTGTCGCTGCTGGCCGGGACGGGCGGGCCGTGACGCGCCTGGAACGCCGGGCCGTCCGGCTGGCCCTGCCGCTCGACGCGCAGCGGCCGCCCGTGAACGCCCTGCGGCTGCAGGTGGCGGGCGAGGCGTACGCCGCGCCGCTCGCCCAGCTGCTGGAGATCCTGCCGGCGAACCTGACGGCGCTGCCACTGACCGCGCCGCACGTGGCGGGCCTGCAGGTGGTGCGCGGCGAGCTGCTGGGCGTGCTGCGTGCCGACGTGCTGCTGACGGGCCGGGCCTGTGAGCCGCAGGGGCCGGGGCGGGTGCTGCTCACGTCGGTGGGCGCCGCCACCTGCGGCCTGCTGGTGGACGACGCGACCGACCTCGTCTGGGTGGATGACCAGCTCCGTCCGCCCCTGTTCCACACGCCGGGCGTGAGCGGCCTGACGCCGGGCGGGCTGGCGGTGCTCGACCTGACCCGCCTGCTGCACGCCCTTCCGTCTCCCTGGCGGTCCACGCCATGACCCACTCAAAGGAACTGCTGATGTCCATTCGTCTGAAACTGATCGGTGTGCTGCTGCTGCTCGTCGTGCCCCTGGCGCTGACCGGGGTGATCTCGGTCGCGGCGCTGCGTCACTCCGGGGAGGTCAGCGCGGAGCTGACCCGGGGCCTGCAGCAGGCGCGCGTGCTGACCAACCTGCGCGGCGCGGTCAACCGCCTGGCCCTGCTGACCGCCGAGGACCTGCTGCTGCGCCCCGGCCGGCCCGAGACGGGCGCGCTGGAGGCCGTGCGGGCCGAGGCGGCCACGCAACTCGCGGAAGCGCCGAACAGCCCGGCCCTGAGCAGCGTGCGCCGCGACTGGGCGGCGCTGGAAACGCAGCTCGACGCGCTGCTGCGCGTGGCCGACACGCAGCCGGCCGCGGCGGTGGCACGCTTCGAGCAGCGGCTGCAGCCGGCGCGGGCGCAGCTGGTCAGCAGCGTGAACGCCTACCTGGACGCCCGTGAGGCCGCGCTCTCGGCCGAGCAGCTGAAACTCACGGCCGACCTGACCCGCAGCCAGCGGATCGTGACCTGGACGGCGCTGCTGGGCGGGGTGCTGGGACTGGCGTGCGCGTGGCTGGTGCTTGGGCGCATCGTGGCGGCGGTGCTGGTGGTCGCGCGCGCCTCCCGGCGGCTGTCGGAAGGCTACCTGGACGACCTGCCGGCAGCCACCAGCGGCGACGAGATCGGGCAGATGCTGGGGGCGCTGGGGGCGCTGGGGCAGCAGCAGCGGCAGCTGGCGCAGGCCCTGGGGGAACTGAGCCGCGGCTCGTCGCAGGTGACCTTCCCGGTCCGGCACGCTCAGGACGTGGTGGGTCACGCCGTGCGCGACCTCACGCGGCACACCGAGGAGGTCGCCGCGTCGGCGCGGGCGCTGGCCGCCGGGGACCTGCGCACGCAGCTGCCCGTGCGCTCCGAGCAGGACACGCTGGGACTGGCCCTGCGGGACATGCTCGCGCAGCTGCGGGCCTTCGCGCTGCAGAACCAGGAGTTCAGCGCGCAGCTGGCGCTCTCCAGTCAGAGTCTGGTGGCCGCCACGACCCAGCAGGCGACCAGCGTGAATCAGCAGTCGGCGGCGATTGCCGAGACGACCGCCGCGGTCGAGGAGGTCCGCACCAGCAGCCGGCACGCGGTCGAGGTGGCCGGCAGCGTCACCCGGCAGGCCGAGGAGGCCCGCTCGGTGGCGGCGCAGGGCGTGCAGGCCGCGCAGGCCGCCGAGCAGGGCATGGTGGCCCTGCAGGGCCGGGTGGATGACATCGCGCAGAACATGCTGCACCTCTCGCGGCACTCCCGTCAGATCAGCGAGATCATCGAGACGGTCGCGGACATCGCCGATCAGTCGAACCTGCTGGCCCTGAACGCCGCCATCGAGGCCAACCGCGCCGGTGAGCAGGGGCGCGGCTTCGCGGTGGTCGCGCAGGAGATCCGCACGCTGGCCGAGCAGTCCAAGGGCGCCACGCAGCAGATCCGCCGGATGCTCGAGGACGTGCAGCAGGCGACGAACGCCGCCGTGCTGGCCACCGAGGAGGGCAGCAAGCAGGCGCAGGTGGGCACGGCGCTGATCGACCGGGCGGGGCGGACCATCCAGGCGCTGAGCGGCGTGAACGAGGACGCCGCCCGCATGACCGCGCAGATCTCGGAATCGGTGCAGCAGCACGCGCTGAGCATGGAACAGATCGCGATCGCCATGCACGACATCAACGAGGCGACGCTGCAGCACCTGAACGTCACGCAGGACAACCAGCAGGTGGCGCGGCACCTGCAGGCGCTGGTCGAGCAGCTCAACGGCCTGACGGCCCGGTACCACACGTGAGGACGGCGTGTTCGCGTCCGGGCGTCCGGAAGCGCGCGCCGGCGGAGTCGGCGTGAGCCGTGCGGGCGGCGCTGCGGCGTACCGGCCGGACGCGGGCGGGAGCGGGCACCCTTGAACGGCCCCGCCGACCGGCCGCCGGACGGGGCTTTCGACGCCGAACGCGACCTGAGCGGCGCGCTGCGCGGCGAGTGGCTGGCGCTGCGCGCGGACCTGCGGGCCGGGGGGGAACCGGCGGCGCGGGCGCTGCATTCGCTGCGGGCGGCGGCGGCCGTGGAGGGCCGCGCGGACCTGATGGCCGCGGCGGACCAGGCCGAGCAGGCCCTGCACGCGTCTTCCACCCGGTCCGCGCCGGCAGACGGGTGGGAGACCCGGCTGCGGACCCTGGGGCTGCTGGGCGGCGCCGCCGACCCCCGCCCGGCCGCGCCGGAGGCCCCGGCCGACCGGGCGGAGGAGGCGCAGTTCGTGCGGATGGACGTGCGCAAACTCGACGCGCTGCTGGCGCTGGCCGGGGAGCTGACGAGCACGCGCCTGCAGCTGCAGGCGCGGCTGACGCAGGCGCGCGACACGCAGGACGCCGGGGCCTGGCGGGCCGTGCAGGCCTCGCAGCACGCGCTGAAGTCCCTGACGGACGACCTGGCGCGCGAGGTGCTGGCCGCACGGCTGCAGCCGGCGCGGCCGTTCCTGCTGGGCTTCGAGCGGACCCTGCGCGACGCGGCGCGGCAGGCCGGGAAACGCGCGCGGCTGGTGGTGGGCGCGTCGGCGGTGGAACTCGACCGGCACACCATGGACCGCCTGCGTGCGCCGCTGCTGCACCTGATCCGCAACGCCGCCGATCACGGCCTGGAAGGTCCGGCGGAGCGGGAGGCCGCCGGGAAATCCCCGGTGGGCACCGTGCGGCTGGACGCCCGCAGCGCAGGGGGCCGGGTGGAGGTCACGGTCGCCGACGACGGGGGCGGCGTGAACGTCGCGGCGGTGCGGGAGGCGGCCGTCCGGCGCGGCCTTCCGCTGCCCGAGGAGGAGGACGACGCGTCCCTCACCGACCTGCTGTTCACGCCGGGGTTCAGTTCGCGCGAGCGGGTCACGGACCTGTCGGGGCGCGGGGTGGGGCTGGACGTGGTACGCACGCAGGCGCGGCAGCTGGGGGGGGACGTGACGCTGCGCAGCTCGGCCCAGGGCACCACGGTCACGTTGCGGGTGCCGCTCACGCTGGCGACGACGCGGGTGGCGGTGGTGCGCTGCGCCGAGCTGCTGCTGGCCCTGCCGGTCACCTGGGTGGAGCGGGCCGGCCGGGCCGGGCCGCTGCAGACGCTGGAGGGCCGGCGGGTGCTGCGGATCGGTGAGCAGACCGTGCCGGCCGCGTCCCTCGCGGCGCTGCTGGGTTCACCGGGACCGGCGGAGGCCGGGGGCGCGTACCTGCTGGTCCGTCAGGGCACGCAGCGGCTGGCGCTGCTGGTGGACGCCCTGGTGGGCGAGCAGGAGATCGTGATCAAGCCGCTGCGCTGGCCGCTGCAGGACGCCCCGCACCTGGAGGGCGCCGCGATCCTGCCGTCCGGTCAGGTCGTGCCGGTCCTGAACGTGCTGGCGCTGCGCCTGCTTCCAGGCGCGGGCGGGCAGGAACGGCCGCCCGCGCCGGTCCCGGCCACGCCGCGGGTGCTGCTGGCCGAGGATACGGCCGTGACCCGGCAGCTGATCACGCAGATCCTGCAGCAGGCAGGCTTCGAGGTGCTGGCCGTGCCGGACGGCACGCAGGCGCTGGAGGCGCTGCAGGTGCAGCCGCCGGACCTGCTGCTGACCGATGTGGAGATGCCGGGGCTGGGCGGACTGGACCTGGTGCGCCGGGTCCGGGCCGACGCGAAGCTGGCGAACCTGCCGGTGGTGCTGCTCACGTCCCTGGACTCGCCCGGTGACCGGGCGGCCGGCGCGGAGGCCGGCGCGGACGCCTACCTCGTGAAGGGTGAATTCAGTCAGGACGCGCTGCTGCAGACCGTGCGGAGGCTGCTGTGAAGGGCGCCCCCGGCCTGACCGTCCTGGTGGCCGCGGACCCGCAGCAGCGGCTGGAGGGCGCGCGCCTGCTGCCCGCGCCCCGGCTGCTGACCGTGTCGGTGGCGGGCGCGCTGGCGTACCTGAGGCGCGAGGGGCTGCGCGGCGCGACCCTGCTGCTGGCCCTGCCGCTCCCGGACCTGGACCTCGGGTGGGTGCGCGCGCAGGCACGTGGACTGGGGTTGCGTCTGATCGTGGTGGGGGGCACCCCACGGCCGGACATGCTGGTCGCGCCGGACCTGGCGGCCGCGGCGGCGCTGTGCCGTGGGAGCGTGATCGCGGCGCCGGCGGCCGGGTGGGCCGCGCCCACGCCAGCGCCGGACGCGGGCGGCGCGGGGGACGGCCGGAGCGGACCGCGCCTCACGCTGATCGGGGCGAGCACCGGCGGCCCGCGCCTGCTCTCGTCGCTGCTGCGGGACCTGACGCCGGCGGGCGCGGTGGTGATCGCGCAGCACATCTCGGCGGGCTTCGGGGCGAACCTCACGCAGTGGCTGGGCACGCTGACCGGCGCGCCGGTCAGCGCGGCCCGCGACGGCCTGCTCCTGCAGGGGGGGCACTTCTACGTCGCGCCGGACGGACACCACGTCGAGGTCACGCGGGGCGCGCTGCGGGTCCGGCCGGGCCGGGCGGGTCAGGAGCACCTGCCGTCCATCGACGCGCTGTTCGGGTCGGCGTGCTCGCACCGTGGGCCGGTCACGGCGGCGCTGCTGACTGGCATGGGCAGCGACGGGGCCGAGGGGCTCGCGCGGCTGCACCGGTCCGGGGCGACGACGCTGGTGCAGCGGCCCGACAGCGCCACGGTCCCGTCCATGCCGCAACAGGCGCTCGTCCGCCTGAACCCCACGGGCGTCCTCGGTCCGGCGGAGCTGCGTGACACCCTCAGGCGGCTGGCATGACGCTGGATCCGCACGGCTTCCTGCCGCTGTTCGCGCAGGAGACGGCCGCGCAGCTCACGGCGCTGGAGGCGGCGCTGCACGCCCTGGAGGAACGCCCGGACGACGCGGAAGCGCTGCGCTCGGCCTTCCAGGCGGCGCATTCCATCAAGGGGGGCGCGGCCATGCTCGACCTGCACGCCCTGCACGGCCTGATGGGTGCGTTCGAGGACCTGCTGCAGCACCTGCGGGACCGGCCGGGCCGGCTGGACCCGGGCCGCTGGCTTCCGGACGCCTTTACCGCCCGCGACCTGATCCTGGCGCAGCTGTCCGACCTGCGGCCCGGTGAGCCCCCCCCGCCCGAGGCCGAGCAGCTGATCCTGAACCTGCGCGGCCACCACCCCACGCCGGACGCCCACCCCACACCGGAGACTCCGGTCGCGCCGCCCGTCCAGGCCGCGCCCGCAGCGGCCGTGATGGACGTGAGCGCCCTGGCAGCCGACTCGACCGGCACGCACCTGCGGGCGCTGGGCTTCGAGGTGCAGGTCACGACCGGCGTGGTTCCCTTTGCCGGGCAGCGGCTGGGCGTGGTGTCGGCGCGGCTGGCGGGAGCCGCGCTGGAGGCCGGGTGGCCCGCCGGTCGCCTGAGCGTCCTGAGCGAGTCGGCGGAAACGCGCGCGGCGTGGGCAGCCCGCGGGCTGCACGTCACGGCGCGGCCGGCCCGCGCGGCGCGTGCTACCTTGCCGGACGCCTGGAAAGACGCGGCGCTTCCGGGGAGGCCGGATTCATGAACGTACTGATCATCGATGACAGCGCCCTGATGCGCGCCATGCTCACGCAGGCCCTGGCACCGACCGGCGCGTTCATCCGCGCGCCCGGCACGCTCGACGAGGCCCGGCTCGCGCTCGGCATGACGGGCGACCCGGACGGCACCCATGAGGACGGCGTGGACGTGCTGCTGCTGGACCTGATCATGCCCGGCACGGACGGCCTGACCTTCCTGCGGGAACTACGCGCCCACCCGCACCTGGAGGACCTGAGCGTGATCATGGTGACGGCCGTGCAGGAGGAGGAGCAACTGGACGCAGCCTTCCAGGCGGGCGCGACCGATTACGTCACCAAGCCGATCCGCCCGGCGGCGCTGTGCGCCCGCACGACCAGCGCCGCCCGCCTGACCCGCGCGCTGCGGTCCCGGCGGGAACGCGAGGCGGAACTGCTCGTCCTGAACGGGCGCCTGAACGCCCTGAACGACCAGCTGGAAACGCTGTCGCAGACGGACGCCCTGACCGGCATCGCCAACCGCCGTGCCTTCGACGCGCAGTACGCGCACGCGCTGGCCCTGCACGCCCGCAGTCAGCTGCCCGTGACGCTACTGATGATCGACATCGATCACTTCAAGTGGTTCAACGACGCGCTCGGCCACCCGGCCGGGGACGCCTGCCTGCAGCAGGTGGCGCGCACGCTGCGGGCCTGCGCGCCGCGCAGCACGGACCTCGTGGCCCGCTACGGGGGTGAGGAGTTCGCGGCGCTGCTGCTCGACACGGACCGCGCCGGGGGCGAGACGGTCGCCGGGCGCATCCGTGAGGCGCTCGGGGCGCTGGGCCTGCCGCACCCGCGGCACCCGCTGGGCGTCGTGACCGTCAGCATTGGCGTGGCGGACGCCGCCGACCTGAGCGAAGAGGACACGCGGGCCGGGGTGGGGCTCAAGGACGCCGCCGACCGGGCCTTGTACCATGCCAAGGCGTCCGGCCGGAACCGCGCCGAGACCTGGCCCGCCGGCCGCACTCCGACCTGACCCTGAAGAGCAGACCATCACCATTGGCAGAACTGCTCTGGTTCCAGCCGATCAGCAACGAAAACAGCCCACCTCGAAAGGTGGGCTGATAGATGGAAAAGAAAAACCCCCGCACTGACCGACTTTTCCGGGACCCTGCGGTCCGAGTATCATTGGCGCGACTGCGTTTCACGACCCAGTTCGGCATGGAGTGGGGTGGTTCCGCAGTGCTATGGGCACGGGGGTGTCTTGGTTTGTCATGGACTCTCCCCGGGGAAAGGGGGTGGGGAGAGTGATGCAAGACGAGGCGTGAAGGAGCGGGGTACTTCGTGTGCAACCCCCTGGGGGGTTGCGGGATGATGGCGGGTGATGGTCAAGAC